>JAHZKV010000113.1 GCA_022600215.1 bacterium | reverse complement strand
GAGGAAATGGCAAACTCTGGATAAGAGAGCTCATCTACTGAGCAAATGGAGAATGTTCCAATACTAATACCCTCACTAAGAGGCGATCCTTCTAGATGTATTTCTTGTCTTTGCTCTTTCAAAATTTTCCAAAGTGTATATAGAATTTTTTATTCTAGCTGATAAAAAAAAATTTAATCAACTATTATTTTAGTAGGCCTCGCTAAACTGTGCATGAGATAATATCTGAATAAGTACAACAAAATCTATTTCACCTCTTGTTTTTTTGCTATGGTGTCTAATAATTTAAGGTTAAATTCTTTTGCAGAATTGACCCCCATCTTTTTTAAGCGATGATTTAATACAATGGTCTCAATTAATAAGACAGCATCTCTACCAGGCTTTACCGGCAAAATATAATATGGTACCGCTACCCCTAAAAACTCTGTATGCTTTTCTGTAAGACCTACCCGATCATAAAAGTGATCATCATCCCATGCTTCTAATCGTACAACCACATCAATATTTGCTTTTTCACTTACACAAATAGCCCCATAAAGATGTGCTACATTGATAATTCCAATTCCCCGTATCTCCATCAAATGACGAGAAATTTTTGGCCCTTGCCCTTCCAGATACGATCCCTCTCGCTTATTGATAATTACCACATCATCTGATACCAAGCGATGCTGCCTTTCGATCAACCCAAGCGCTGTCTCACTCTTTCCAATGGAAGAGTCTCCTTGAATCAAAACCCCTTTTCCATAAGCCTCAACCAATGTTCCAGGGCAAGACTCTGATTGGGAAAAAGTCCTCCCTAAAAAATAGGTGATTTTCTGCATCACTTTTGAAGTAGAATACTCCGAGCTAAACAAAGGGATATCACGCTTATCACAAAGCTCCTTCATCTCAGGAAAGGGTGGGGTGTTTCTGGTGATGATCACCATAGGGAGCTTTTCAGAAAGTACTGTGGATAAACGCCTTTTTCGTACCGGGGAAGACAAAGAGAGTAAATACTCCACCTCTCTTTTTCCAAAAACTAGAATACGCTTGGCAGAATATCCTTTTAAAAACCCAGTGAGGGCAAGCCCTGGTCTTTCCAACTCCGGCACGGTAATCTTCTTATCTAGTCCACCACTCCCCCCTTGGTGTTTCAAGGAAATGGTCACCCCAAACTCTTTATAAAAACCACGTACTGTTAACGATGTCAAACCCTTCTCCCTACAAAAAAAACAGTGCTTGACTTTACCTGATTGCTGTATTTATGTATAGAGATAGAGGTTCTATGAAAAAGAAAAAATTAATTGTGATAGGTGGAGGCTTTGCAGGCATCAACGTATGTAGAGGGCTCAAAAGAGCAAACTTAGATATCACACTAATCGATAAAAAAAACCACCACCTTTTTCAACCACTTCTGTACCAAGCAGCTACTGCAACGTTGTCCCCTCGAGATATTTCTGTTTCTCTACGAGAAATTTTTGCTAAACAAAAAAATGCTACCGTCTTAATGGGCGAGGTTACAAACATTGATAAACAAAATAGAGTCATTACCTTAGAAAATGGTGACACCCTCCCTTTTGACTATTTAGTAGTTGCCATTGGCGCAAAACATTCCTACTTTGGAAATGATCACTTTGAACGCTATGCTCCTGGTATTAAAACCTTAAAAGATGCCCTTTTGATCAGAAACCGCCTCCTTACCTCTTTTGAAAAAGCAGAAAGAGAGACAAAAGCTAGCGAAAGACAAAAATACTTGAATTTTGTGATTGTTGGAGCGGGCCCAACAGGAGTTGAGTTTGCTGGTACTATTGCAGAACTCCTAAAGACCACCTTTAAACGTAACTTCCGCCATATCAATCCCCGCAAAGCACACATTTACCTTATCGAAGGAACCGATCGCGCCCTCCCTCCTTTCCCAGAAAAACTCTCTATCTATACGAAAAAAACCCTCGAAAAAATGGGAGTAAAAGTACTTACAAAAACCTTTGTCACTGATATCAATGAACATGGCGTAAAAATGAATGATAAATTCATTGAGTCTAAAAATATCATCTGGGCTGCAGGTAATACTGTCTCTAACATGCTGCTCTCCCTTGAAACAAAAACAGATCGCTCCGGTAGAGTAATCGTAACCTCTGATTTATCTATCCCTGAGGACAAAAACATCTTCGTGCTGGGTGATTCCTCCCATTTCACCACCAAAAAAGGTAAAGTTCTTCCAGCTGTTGCAACGGTCGCTATCCAACAAGGAAAATACCTAGCAAAATTGCTACAGAAAGAATCAAAGAGAAATTCCTATAAGCGCCCTGCCTTTAAATATTTAGATAAAGGAAGCCTTGCTACCATTGGAACTGGAAAAGCGGTTGCCTCTACCTTTGGATGGAATTTTAAAGGGGTTGCTGCGTGGATCTTGTGGGGATTTGTACATGTTGCCTATCTAATAGGCTTTAAAAACCGCCTCTCTGTTATGTTTGAATGGGCACTGCACCACCTAACTGGCGCTCGCGCTGCACGTATTATTCACGGTTCCTTACACGATGACATTGCTTCTTAGTAACATATAATCTACACTAACAAAGTGAATGAGAAATATACATTTTCTTGGGAAAGATTTCCTGCCCTTTTTATTTTAGCCTCTCTTATTGCTGGCGCGCTTTTATCAAAAGGGATTTTTTTTCCACTCCTTTTAGCTTGTACCCATAAAAAAAAGCATTTTATAGCGGCATCTTTATGCCTATCTCTTTTTACAGGAACTCTTTTTCACTTAGCAAAAAAATCCTCTCCTGAAAGTAGCGAAGTGGTAGCGCTTCTTCACCCCAGCTCACTGAAAAAAAAGAGAGGACGCCTTTCTTTAACAGCCAGTGTTCCCTATCTTATCAACAAAGAAGGAAAAGAATTTGAGCGTCTAAAAGTATACCTTCCTTTATCTTCCAAAAATACTCCCGATCTAAACTATGAATATATTGTCACTGGCCCTTTAAAAAAATCCCCCTATGGATATTTTTTACGACCAAAAACATGGAAAAAAGGAAACTATGCTCCATCTTTAATTCAAACACGCTTTTCTCTTCATGAACGAGCAAAAAAGACGATCAAAAAAAGAGTGCAAGATAGCGATGTACAAAACTACTTTATTGCTTTAGTTACAGGAAACATCCCTTCTGACTTTCTTAGAGCAAAATTTATGGAATGTGGCTTAATTCACATCCTTGCTATTTCTGGTTTTCATTTTTCTTGGATTATCTTTCTCTTATCTGTCCCTATTTCTCTTGTCTGTAGCAGAAAAACCTCCCTCCTATGCCTACTTTTATTTGCATGGATCTACTTTTTATTTGCAGGAAGCTCTACCTCTATCTCACGCGCTTGGATCGCCACTACCATCTATCTTCTGAGCATCTTATTTTCAAGGGTCTCACTCCCTCTAAATGCGCTAGGCCTTGCTGGCATCTGCTCGATCCTTATCGATCCTTACTCCATCTTCCAAATATCGTTCGCCTTAAGCTTCCTCGCTACTTTTGCTGTTTTAACTCTTTACCCTCTTGCCAAAGTAGCCACTCACTATTTCTACCCAAAAGAAGAAGGTCATCTCCCTTTATGGAGAAGATCTATCTTTTCCTTTAATCAATTTTGTATCCTGAGTTTCTTTATCACCCTCTTCATTCAAGCAGCTATTTTGCCTATTTCCCTCTTCTTTTTTCCTTTTATCCCCCTTTTTGGCCTCTATTATAACCTCTTTTTCCCAATCTCTATGATGCCCACCCTCATTTTACTGATTCTCTCCTTTCTCACAGAAGCGCTTATGCCTGCTACTTATTTATGGAGAGCTGCCGAAGCAATAACTAAACCCTTCTTGGAAATGGTCCTTTATGGAAAAGGCCCCCTATTTTTACTCCTCAAATCGCCCCCTCTTTCCCCTCATATTCTTGCCTTATCCACCCTTTTTATTCTCTTTCTTTGCCTAAAAAGCGATGCCTACTCCCATGAAAAATACCTTCTCAAGCAAGATGGAGTACATGACTAGCAGAAATATTGACAAAATAGAGAGTAAGAACTATACTTTTAAGGAAATTATTCTCCGTGGCGGTAGTAGCTCAGTTGGTTAGAGCGCCAGATTGTGGTTCTGGAGGTCGCGAGTTCGAGACTCGTTTATCGCCCTTTTTTCCTTTTATTCCTATATATCACTTTTTTATACGTTCTATAACCCACTAATTATAAGTAGGTTACAACTCAACCTAACAATTAAATTATATAAACTCTTGGTTACCAATCATTAAAGTAAATTATTGAATTATAATTAATTTTATAGTATAATTATCACTTAATTACGAAATGGTAACTTAAAATGGATAGAACAACCCTAAGAGTCTGTAATCGACCAGGAGCTTATACAATACCTATAAAGGGCTTAAGCCCTCGCACACTTGCTCTATTAAGAGGGCCTAATCCTGCTGTACTTAGCAGAGTTAGACCCCACCTATCAAGAGACTCCACACTTAATAGCCGAACTTGGAGTAAAGGTGCTGCCACTCCCCTAAAAAGTCATCCCCATCCAAGCTACCTACCCCAGAAAGCAGAAAAACCACCTACCTTAAAACTATATAAAGATACCTCGCAATATTTAGAAGATATTGTCCTCCCAGAGGATAAAAAAGGGTCAGAGGGAAAACCTTTCTGGAAAACAGTTAAAGTAGTTGCAAGAGATATCAACTACGCTATTAACTATAACGGACAAAAAGATGCCTCTACCAAAAAAACAAGTGTCTTAACACGAATAGCAGCTATTGCTCTTCCAATTATCCAAACATTTGTTCCTGAATTTCAAATTGCGATCAGTGCTTTCAAAACCATGTATAGCGGCGCTCAAATGCTTGGCCTCGTGGATAAAGAAGCAAAAGTTATCACAAAAGAAAAAACCAAAGGTATTCAATCTGCTTTATCTCGAGGGATACTCTCGGTAGGTATTGCTGTTGCGGTATACTTCGGTAGTAGGATTGCAGTAGTTGTCTTTGCTGTATTGAAAATCGGTATGGATATTCTTGATTTACGTAACAGCGTTGTAGAAAAAGGATGGACGAAAGAAGCAACCCTCATCTTAATCAAAACAGCAGGTACCGTTGCATACCTAGCACTCGCTATTTTTGATTCTAACCTAGTATTAATCTTTAGTATAGCATCTAAAGTAGCAGTGAACCTCTTTACCGCATACTGTGAAGCATCGCAAGGAAGATGGCCAGAAGCAATTGCTGCTGTAGTTTTTGCAGGATTGACCAACCTCTCATCGATCCAATCTGTCGTAGCAAGTGCTCAAGCAGGCACCCTTCCTGATAGTGGTGTTGGAACTCTCTCCACTACATCGACTGCTGGGGTAACAGATATGCGCCCAGATGAAACAGATAAAGTCTTCAAAGAGCTAAAAGCGCTGCAAAATGCTGCACAAAAAAGGAAAAGAGAAGAAGAGCGCAGACTCGAAGAAGAAAGAGAGCAGGAATTGCAAGCAAGAAGATTATACGATAGAAATTTTGCTAGAATGACTGCAGAACGCCTTTTAGAGGCTGAAGGAGTAGCGTAGTTGGCTAAAAAGCCTTACTCCTCTCGCAATATTCTACGAGGCTTACTACCCTCTGCAGGGCTAATCACCCCATTTTCTTCCAAAGCATCCATAATGGAAGCTGCACGAGCATAACCAATTTTTAGCTTTCGCTGTAAAAAGGTGGTCGATGCTGTCTTATACGTAAAGACTACTTCTAATGCCTTTGCATACATTGGATCTTCTGCTTGCTCTTTTTCTTGCAAGACAGAGTCCCCAAAAGATGGATCCTCAAATGACTCAAAGAGATAGTTAGTAGGAAAACGCTCCTGAATATGAGTTACTACCTTTTTAATATCCTCATCAGATACATATACTCCCTGACAACGAAGCAACTCAGCTGTTCCTGGTGCTAAAAAGAGCATATCTCCATTTCCAAGAAGGCTCTCTGCTCCATTTTCATCCAAAATGATTTGAGAGTTAATACGAGAAGATACTTTAAAAGAAATACGCGTTGGAAAATTGGCCTTAATAAGGCCTGTGATCACCTCACGAGAAGGTCGCTGCGTTGCAAGTACCAAGTGAATCCCAACAGCCCTTGCCATCTGCGCAATACGCGCAATAGGAGTTTCTAAATCCGCAGAAGAGGTCATCATCAAGTCAGCAAACTCATCAATAATTGCTACCATAAAATACATCTCTTTTGGGATCTTCATCTCCAAACTTTCTTCAAACTCTTTATCGATTTTTCGCTTATTAAAGGCATGGATATTTCGAACGCCAAGCCTTTTTAACATCTCATAACGATCTTTCATCTCCCGAACAATCCATTTAAGTGCCGCATAAGCACCTTCTGGTTCGGTGATCACCGGAGCAATCAAATGTGGGATCTTTGCAAAAAAGGTAAGCTCCACTTTTTTTGGATCTACAAGGAGTAACTTTACCTTATCAGGAGTAGAGTTCATTAATATCGACATGATCATCGTATTGATACAAACCGATTTTCCCGATCCCGTAGCTCCCGCAATAATACAGTGAGGCATCTTCGTTAGATCACACATTACATCTTCCCCACGTACCGTCTTTCCAAGAAGCACTGGAATGTGGTGTTTAGTAGGAAGATTGCGATAGGCATTGAGCATATCTTTAAAGCCTACATCTTGTGGCATGGTAGATGGTATCTCAACCCCTACCGCAGCTTTTCCAGGAATAGGAGCAATGATACGAATCGATCGTGCTTGTAAATTGAGCGCAATATCATTTTCTAGAGCTTTAATTTTTTGTACCTTCACCCCAATTGCTGGATGCACCTCAAAGGAAGTAATGGTTGGCCCGCAATGAATATGCCCCACTTTTGCTTCGATAGAAAAACTAGCCAAGGTCTCTTCAAGCACCTGCGCCTTTTCTTGTAACTCCCTTTTAAGCCCTGTTTGATCCACCTCAGGTGTATTGGAAAGTAAAGATAGAGGCGGTAAATTATAATTCCTTTCCTTAACCTTCCCTGTTGGAGCTTTATTTTGCTTAGCAAACTCAATCTCTGCATCTGTTGCAAAAGTGTGATTCTTAATAATCTTTTGCTCTTTAGGTTTTGGCAACATGTTCAGCGCCTTTTTCGGCGTCTTATCCATTACCTCTTTTGCTTTACGAGTCCTTCTTGGCTTTTTATCTGGCTCAACATATCCGGTGTATGGCGGAACCACAGAAGCAGAAAGCGGTACCTTTTTATGCGGTTTTGTTTGCCTTACTTGCATAAAAGAAAACTTTCT
>JAHZKV010000112.1 GCA_022600215.1 bacterium | reverse complement strand
TATAATCACCAAATACTTTTGGATGAAATTTCATCATATCTTCTGAGAAATAATATTTTGGCTCCACCACAATACCACTTTCTTCAATATAGGTGACCATCAACCCTGTCTTATCTAAACCATCATCTTGCACAAAAAATCCAGTGACCGTTTCAAGCTCTTCTTTATTTACCGTGATAAAATGAGAGAGCTCATCTTTTTCAATACGCATACCGGGGAAGACATGCTTATCATATTTTGCTATGCCTTGGATGAAAAATCCCTGCCCTTTGACATACAAATACTTACCACAGTCTACTACTCCACTTTCTTCATCGTGGAGCTCATCGCCTAAAATCTCCAGCGTATCCTGATTAAACTCGTAGCGGACGCTCGACTCAATATTAGTCATATGAACGGCAAACCCATCAAAACCTGACAAGAAAGTCTTGTGTCGATCAATAAACTCCGTCACCACTTCATTTTTAATGATACGCTCCCTGCCTGTAAAAAGCTGCCCTTTGAGTGGATAAAAACCTTTACCCTCCACATAAGCCCAAGCCCCATACAAATGAGAGTCGCCCTTTGCTAAATCACCCTTTTCAAACAAATACATTGAAATATGAAGACTTTGCTCCTCATCAAAAAAGAGGGTAAATTGTACCTCTTGCACTTCTTGTGTAACTCTCTCTCCCTCTAACCACTCAGAAAATTTCTCTCCATACTTATTAAGCGCCTCTTCTACCCCATCTTCACGGATAATATCTTGCTCTAAAATAGGATCGTTATCTTTTGGGAAAAAGCCTTTGCCAGGAACAAATTTCCAATCGCCTAACAAAATCCCATCCCCATTTACCGTAGAAGTTTTCCCAGAAGCAATCAAAGAAAAGGAATGATCGGCTTTGTTATAGACTACCTTCTCAATCTCTCTCCCTGTCATATCATGAACAGGTAAATTGAGGGCTCGGTCCTTCAAGCTTGGTAAGAAAGCTTCCCACTCGCCCTTTTCCACTTCAAAAGAAAAGAAAAAATCCTCCATCTCTACCTTAATTTCTTTAGGGAGCTCTTTACCCACCACCGGTAGATCTATGTTTGCTAAAGCACTCTCATCTTCTAAGTATAGGAAATATTTTGCCAAATCTGACCAAAAAGAGAGCTCAAAACGAAGGTCTTGGGAGGGATTACCCGCCTGATATCGCTCTAACTCATCGGCATCTAGGTTAGAAAACTTAATACTGGTCTCTTCTGTTTCCGCTACCCTCTCATCCACCGTAATACGAAAATGCTCTTTAGCACGCGCGCTCTTACAAACTAAAGAAAAAACCTTTTTCTCCCCAACCAAAATGGAATAGGTCTCCCCCTCTTTTTTTAACACAGAAGTATCATAACCAAGCCTTTCTGCCACGACCTCAAGGGACTTTTTCCAAAAGCTTGCCTCATAACGCACATGCAAAGGGTCTTTATGGCCATAATAAATAGCCTCTACCGACGCTGCTAGGTGATTACACGGCGCACTCTTTGATCCACCACATTCACAAAATAAATCAGAAAAATGATCACTCGAAAGCTGCAAAAAGGTCCAGTTGACAGCGCCATCTATCACAACCTCTGCTTGATAGGTGCCCTTAGAAAAGATAACATTGGCAACTTGTTTTGCGGAAACAAGCGCTCTTCCCTCTTCTAATAAACTGTCACTAAAAATATCTTCTGCCATTTTGGGTTTTCTTCTAAATCTCTTTGTCCTTGCTACATGATTTCATCTAATGCAAACCAATTGTTTTCGGTCAAGTAAAAGCTTCTCCTACAATACACTTCCTGGCTCTACAAACTCATACCCCAAATCCTTCGCTACAGGAGCATTGGTAATCATCCCCTTATGGACATTTAAGCCCTTTAAGAAAAGAGGATCCCCTTTCAATGCTGCTACATATCCCTCATCCGCAATTCTTTTTGCATAAGGATAGGTTGCATTGGTAAGTGCTTGCGTCGCTGAGCGGGCACATGCTCCTGGCATATTCGCCACACAATAATGGACCACGCCGTCCACGATATATGTTGGATTAGAGTGAGTGGTTGGCTTAGAGGTCTCAAAACATCCCCCTTGATCAATAGATACATCCACCAGAACCGACCCATCTTGCATTTCAGACAACATCTCTCTTGTAACCAAATTTGGCGCCTTCTTCCCAGGAATTAGCACCGCACCAACTACTAAATCGGCATGCTTTATCAGCTTACCAACAATTTGTGGTGAAGAATAAAGAGTCTTTAGCCGTCCACGATAATGCATATCTAAATATCGAAGCCTCTCTAAATCCATATCTAAAATAGTCACATCAGCGCCCATCCCCATAGCAATTTGCGCAGCATTAGTACCTACCACGCCGCCACCAATAATTACTACCTCCGCAGGACGTACACCAGGGACCCCACCAAGTAAAATTCCTCGCCCACCATGAGCCATCTGCATCGCATAAGATCCCGCTTGTACAGAAATCCTTCCTGCAATCTCACTCATCGGCGTAAGAAGAGGGAGCCTTCCCATCTGATCTTCTACCGTCTCATAAGCAATTGCTACCACTTTTTGCTTGATCAACTGCTCTGTTTGCTTTGGATCTGGAGCTAAATGCAAATAACAAAAAAGTACCTGCCCTTCATGCATTAAAGGAAATTCACTCGCCTGCGGCTCCTTTACCTTGATGATCAAATCTGCCGCATACACCTCTTTTGGGGTGCCTACCACCTTTGCTCCAGCTTTCTCATACGCTTCATTGGGAAAACCAATTTTCTTCCCTGCATCTTTTTCTACCAACACCTCATGACCTGCAGCAACAAACCCCATTACCATTGTTGGTGTTGCCCCCACACGAAACTCCATATCTTTGATCTCTTTTGGAATTCCAATTTTTTGCTGTACCATCTCTATACCTTCGCTTTTTGGGAGCAAAGCTCCCCTTCAAATACTATACTTGCCTCTCCTTGCATCCACATTTGATCTTCTCTATCAAAAGAAAAGAAGAGCACTTTTTTTGAACGCGGAAATACAGTATACCTAGAACTCTTTTTTTTATCATTTTTTCTTATGAAAAAAACTGCAGCAGCAGCGGCGGTCCCACAAGCAAGGGTCTCTTTCTCCACCCCCCTTTCATAAGTTCGAATAGATAAAGTATCACCATCTCGCTCCACAAAAGAGACATTTGCCCCCTCTTTTCCCAAACGCGGATCCAAACGATACTCCCTTGAAACGGCCTCAAAATCTTGCGGCGCCTCCTCAAAAAAGAGTAAATGCGGGACGCCAGAATCGATTAATACCCCTTCTCTTCCATCAAAATCAAAAACGCCCAGCTCTTTAATAGGAGGAAAGGTTGCAAAGATCTTCTCTTTCACTATCTTTCCATAACACACCCCAGCAGCCGTCTCTATGGACAAAAACTCTTTGCCCATATAAAGCACAACGCAACGCAACGCATTACCGCACATCGATGCCTCTTTCCCATCGCTATTAAATATTCTCATTCGCACATCTGCTCTATCAGAATTTTCTAGCAACAAAAGGCCATCTGCCCCCACTCCAAAATGGCGAGCGCAAAGCCTCTCTATAAAACGAGAACCCTCGCAGTCAAAATAACCACTCCCCTCTACGAGGATAAAGTCATTCCCTGCGCCTTCTACTTTACAGAATTTCACAAAAAACCGTTATACCATCTTGATATCTTTGTAAGACTGTACAATGCCATCAATCAAACCAAAGTCTTTTGCTTCTGCAGCAGTCATCCAAGTATCACGATCCAGTGCCTTTTCAACTTGCTCTTGCGTCTTTCCTGTATGCTGCACATAAATCTCAATTAACGCCTCGCGTGTCTTGATGATCTCTTTTGCTTGAATCTCCAAGTCTGTCGCCTGCCCTTGAATCACTCCACCAATAAGTGGTTGGTGAATCATAATACGAGAATTTGGCGTAGCATAACGCTTTCCTTTCCCAGCAACCAAACTCAAGATCGATCCCATCGATGCTGCAAGGCCCGTTACCAGCGTATACACAGGAGAAGTGATCATCTTCATCTGATCCCAAATAGCAAATCCAGAATCAACCGATCCCCCCGGTGAATTAATGATAAATAAAATGGGCTTACCAGGCGCTGTATGCTCAAGGTACCACACCTTACGAATAATCTCTTTAGCAGACTTATCATCCACTGCAGAAGATAAAAAAATCTTTCTCTCCGAAATCAGCATCTCCTCAATCTTTGCCTCAATCGATCCTTCTGCTTTTGGTTCTTCTACTTTACCTTGACTCATTTTAGCCTCACTTTGAATATGTCTATTAAAGCCGCAGTATACCAACTTCTCCAAAAAATGAAAACCCTTATTAGGGGCTCTGCCCCTAAAACCCCGCTTAAGGACCACGTCCTTAAGAAACCTTTCGTTGATTTTTTGTGTATGCACAAAAAATATTACATAATTTCAAAAAAGAACCTATCTCTCAAGGTAAAAAGAATCTATCAACTCTTCATGATAAGCAAAATCTTTGCCACATAATAGTAGGCTCTTGTTTGAAAAGATAGTAAAGGCAAAACTTGCCCTATTTTTTTACGATTCCTGTTTATCTTTGGAATAGAAAATAGGCGCCATACAAGATTTTTAACTAAACGCTGATTCTCACGAATCTCTGGTGCAATCTTTACGTTACATCCCTCTCCCCAAACGCTTATCTCTCGACAGCAAGCTAAATAATAATAGGTCCTTTCTAAATTGTGATCCTCCTCCAATCTTGCTCTTGCTTCAAACAAAAACCATCTTCTTAAATTTGCATAAAAAGCATCCAAATTGCTCGATGAAATATAGAACCTACCAATAGCTTTGATTATTTCACAATATATCCAGTTATTTTTAACTTCCACCACCCTAAGCTGATCAAAAAGAGAAGGGAAGTTTCTCATATCTTGAAGTTCAGTCCCTAGCGCCTGTTCCAATGCCCCTGAGGAAAAGTATATATTTTTAAGATAGTCTGTGAAAAAAGGGTAATACGATCTGTTAAGTAATCCATGAAAAGGAAGAGAATAGTGTAACTGATAAGATCTTTCAAACAACTCATCATTTCCATTATTGGCAGAACTACACATTATCCTTATAAACATAGAATACAAACAAGCTACAGCCGTGCCCTCCTCCCTCAAAGAAACGCTAGAAGGAACCATCATATGATACACACGAGCTAAAGCTACATCCTCCTGCACTAAAGGGGGAGAAGGATCTCTACATGCATCCGCAAGCGTGACCATCACTTCTGGTACTATTCTATCAACTCTTGTGCAAAGATCATCAAAAAACACCAAAGTAGCATCACAATACCTTAAAGCAGCATTCAAATATACCCTCTGCACACCATAATCTATAGAGTCCAAATTGCCAAAGAAACGCTCCTCCTCAGCCTTACTAAGATCCGTTTGATAATTTTGACGCGTTTCTTGGATTCTGCGTTTAAATTGTCGAACCAAACGCTGCTCGGCAAACTTAACCGTTTTACTGCGCGCCATCGATTTTGAAACCGCCCCTAACACTGCTACACTTTTACTATCTAAATAATCTGCTATTTTTAAAGAAAAATCTATATTAAACAGTCTTGTTATCCAAGGTGAGCTTTGCCTACGTACAACCCAGTCTCTTCTAATAACACCGTGCCCACCTCCTCCACCTTCACCATAAATAGCCTCTACAGGAGAAGAAGCTTCTAAAATTGCATCCATAATAATTTTTTAATTACCCCTAATTATACAAAGAAGTTTAACAAAGAAAGAGATAAAAACCCATAAAAATCACTGAATTTCGGGATAAAGAGGGAAGTTGGAAAGGAGCTCTGCAACATCGAGCTTGGTTTTTTGGATGAGCAAGTCGGCAATGTGCACCTTGGCTTTGCTGCCCTCCAGCGGAGTTGCTTGATCAAGGATATGACAAATAATTTCTACAATACGCTCCATCTCTGCCTTTCTTAATCCACGAGTAGTAAGAGCTGGTGTACCAAGGCGAATACCAGAGGTATACCATGGGCCATTTGGATCTTCTGGGATAGAATTTCGATTTACCGTAATGCCACAACGAGCAAGAAGCGTCTCTGCAGCCCTTCCTGTTAATCCAAAGCTTTTTTCTGTATCTACCAAAATCAAATGGTTATCCGTTCCACCAGTAATCACTGCTTTCCCTTTTGCGATAAAGGCATTTGCCATCGCTTTTGCATTATCGATCACCGCCGCTGCATACTCTTTAAAGTCCTCCTGCAAGCACTCTGAAAAAGCAATAGATTTTGCTGCAATTATATGAGGAAGTGGTCCGCCAATCGCATAAGGACAACCTTTATCTATATAAGGAGCGTACTCCTCCTTACACAAAATAATCCCCCCGCGCGGGCCGCGAAGCGTTTTATGAGTAGTAGATGTCACTACATCTGCGTAAGAAATTGGGTTATATTTTCC
Organism: bacterium; assembly: GCA_022600215.1. Classification (GTDB taxonomy): domain Bacteria; phylum Chlamydiota; class Chlamydiia; order Chlamydiales; family 2-12-FULL-49-11; genus JAJACQ01. The sequence continues at coordinate 765 of JAHZKV010000112.1, read as the reverse complement.
TGTCAGCTGCCCACCAGCAACGAGTCCTGCAAAATGCGCCATATCGACAAGCAAAGTTGCCCCGCATTTATCTGCAATTGTGCGAAAACGCTCAAAATCAATCAAGCGAGGATAAGCAGAGTACCCTGCTACCAAAATAGCTGGTTTTTCTTCTATCGCTTGCTTTTCAATTGCGTCATAATCCAGCAAGCCAGTCTTTGGGTCTACACCATAAGTGACACTTTTCATCATCTTAGAAGAAAAATTCACGCGACTTCCATGTGTTAAATGACCGCCAGCTGCTAAATCCATTCCCATCATCTTTTGCTGAGAAAATAACTTCCTCACCTGCTCATATTCCTCATCGGTAAGCTGTGCTACACTTTTTTTACCAAGGGATTCTACAAAAGGTTGCTCCACCCTTTTTATCAAAATAGCCCAATAGGCAATTAGATTAGCATCAGCACCTGAGTGTGGTTGGATATAAGCATGCTCTGCACCAAATAATTTTTTTGCCAATACACAGCCGCGAGATTCAATCGTATCTACGTTGTCACAGCCTGCATAAAAGCGATGAAAAGGATGACCTTCCGCATATTTGTCCGTTAAAAAATTTCCCATCGTAAGTTGCACTGCAATGGAGGAATAATTTTCTGAAGCAATGAGCTTCAAAGAATTTCTTTGATCTTCTAATTCTTTTTTGATGGCCTCTGCAATAAGGGGATCTTTTTCTTCAATCACCGCTAAAGTTGCAAGGTATGCAAGGGTTTCAGGAGATAAGTTCTC
>JAHZKV010000012.1 GCA_022600215.1 bacterium | reverse complement strand
CGTAAAATTTTGCCACATCGGTCTTTATAAAGTACAACCTCAGCATCAAGTAAGTACTCACCGCTCCAATAGCATCATGAGAAAGAGTCCCTTTTGCTTCCATATAGTTACCACTCACCCCTGTGTACAGCTCCATCCATTTTCGATAAGAGTAAAAACGGTGTTCAAAGCCAGCAGTAACAGAGCGAGTTACTTTCAAGTTAGCATTCCACATAAACGGTTTAGGAGGACGGTAGGCTTCATTTGGCATGATTGCATCTTCATAAGCTCCCAAATACAAAAAGTCTTTTGCAAAAAGCGTGGAGACAGACCCAGTAAGTGTTAAAAAGAAAAATGCAAAAAAACGATTCATAATAGCCCTCTAATGTAGCTACGAAGTATAGAAAATTATACTTTTAAATTCGAGAAAAAAATAAAAAAATTGACCAAATCTTAACAAAACCCCATACTACTGCGGCTTAGAATAAGGAGGTAACTTTGGATTTATCAACTGCTTACGAGCTAAATGCTGGAGAGCTACAGCAATTACTTATACATACACAAAAGATACTCTTACATAATAAAAAATACGGACATTTATCTACTCGATTAAGGATACATAACTCTTATCCATATCTTTATATAAAACAGGCCAACAATAACACTCTTCTTAAAAATATTGCAGGAATCTTTAATGAGAAGATTGCGTGTATTGATGCAGGTAAAATAATCTTTCGGTTTATAAAGAAAGATTCACAACATTCTGGAATCTTAGTCTATACAGAAAGAAAGGATCAAGGAGCCCTTCTCTCTATTTTAAGAAAGCTCAAGAAAGGCTAACTTACTTCTTTGGCTTGTATTTGCAGGTAGATTTGCCCATCAATTGATAAACGATACACCAGCTGAAGGCATACTCAAACACCACAAAGAGGCCAATGAAATAAGCAATCCAACTCCCCTGCCAAACTCCATATGCGAACAAAAGGAGCGCTATCACCAGCCTAACAATTCGATCGGGCAATCCCATATTTTTCTTCATATACATAGTATATCCTTATTTTTTGAATAAACCAATTCTTTTCTTCAGCTTGATTCATTTGAGAGTAATTAATACAATATTAATATAAACAAGGAGTTCAGATGCCAATAGGTAGAATAACAATAGTTGAAGGGCTTCCAATATTAGGTTATTTGAAATATTATGCCCCACAAGCATTTGATGTAGATGAAAAGCAAAAATTTTTTCTAGAGCACCTAATAATCGTATTTAAAGAAGGGAAAAGAGGTTGTTTCTCAATTAGCCATCGCCCAAAAACAATACCATTTGAAGAAGCAATTGCTATCACACATGAAGTATGTACAGCTTATTTAAATGCGCTAAACATGGGGTTTATCTGCATTCTACATGACAGCTATATTGAAATTAAAATCAATGACAACAAAGCACCCTGCCGTGCAAGTAAAATTTCTAATTTAGTAAGAGGCTACTTCACTGCTTACCGTTATGTAGGCAGCAATCGCATAGATAATACACCTCGTTAATTGATTCTTAGGAATACGTAAGACTTTTTACTATAAAAAAATTCTCCTCTGAGTTTTATAAAAGGTATTTTTGCACAAGCCCATCTATTTGATTTGCTAGTACGGGTTGCAATAATCACATAAATAATTTATACTCTTTATCAAAAACAAACAATAAAAGGGGAAAAATGGATTTATACAATTGTAATGCTTTTGAACTGCTCAGGCTTCTTGAATTAACCCAAAGAGATAGAATTTTTGCTAAACACACTTTAGAAGGGACCACAGAAGAACCACACTTTGTTTCTTTGCTACTTAACACAACGGTAACAAGCTCCTCTCCCCCTGTTATAAAAATTTCCGACGTTACTCAAGAGGTAGCAACTAGAGCATTAGAAATATTAAAAGGTTTTATACATGGAATAACTGTTATAGATACACCTGTATTTCGTGTGACACTCACAGGCAGAACAATCCAAGTACAAAGATATTCACAAGACTCTTTGCTTGACAAGCTTCCAATAAAACAGCCATCTAAACACTTTGATAATTTCAAAGAAGATCTTGCAAGACTTCAAAGAGGCGTTCCAAAAGAAAAGGTAATGAAAGAAAGAGCTGAAAGAACCCGCATGGATATCCACATGTGGGACTAATAAAACCTGCTCTAGAATAGGTTTTAGTTCTAACCCATTTCTCTCCTTACTTAAGGTAAACCTTAAGTTTCGTCTAAAAAAGATGGGATTGAGTGAACGGGAGAATTCAAAAATATCTAGAAAAGTCTTCGGGTCGCAGGCCCCCGGCAACGTCGCCGGTTCGATTCTATTAATAAGGGTTGTGGTGGGGAAATATGGTGGGGATAAAGGTATTATATGGCCAGAGCCGGAATCGAACCGGCGACACAAGGATTTTCAGTCCTCTGCTCTACCAACTGAGCTACCTGGCCATACAATAGGCAAGAATATACTATATAATGGGATTTAGAACAACCCCCTTTCCATTTTTTGTGCATGCACAAAAAATCAACGAAGGGTTTCTAAAGGGCGCGGCCCTTTAGCGGGGTTAGGTTCTATCTTCGATTAAATATCTTTTCTAACAAACGTAAAAGTACCCGCGATTATAAAGATGTGAAAGGGGGCCATATCTCATTGATATTGTCCACCTTTCACATCTTTTAAGCCCGGGGCTTTGACGCTGTTATAAGAAATATTTAATCAAAGATAGAACCTAAGGCGGCGCCTCGACCTACTAATATGTCTGTAAAATTGAGTGCATATCCTTAATGATGCACAAAGCCTCGGTCATCTGAAGGTCATTTTTCCCATACTGAGACTTGCGGCGCTCTTCTTTACTCTGATTACGAGCTCTTGAAGGGGTATGCAATTCTTTAAGGAATGCTTGGTAATTTTTATTTTTAGCGATACGAGCTTCGCTATTAGCACGAAGTTTTGGCTTCATCACCTCATAGGCGGTACGTTTACGTGTACAATTATAAGTAAACACTTCACGAATTTCTGGATGTTGCCCATGTCTTTTATGCAAATCACCAGAAGGAAGAGCATGAACAGCGTATCGTTCTCCAATTCTTAAGTGAGCGTACTCTGATGGCACTAACACATCTGCCGGCACCCCTTTAAGCTGAGGAGATGCTCCTGAGATGGTGTAGTATTTCCCCACTGTTACCTTATACTTATGAACGCTTTGAGCATCCGTAATAGTTTGGAACTGAATAGACCCTTTTCCGTAGGTATATTCATCCCCTGCAACAATTGCCACCCCAACATCTTGGAGGGATTGAGCTAAAATCTCTGCTGCAGAAGCAGAATATTTGGAGGTCAAGATAACAATTGGTCCGCTATAGCTTACGTGAGGATCAAATTCTTTAGAGTAGCGCACCTGCTCATTTCGAAACTTTGCTACCACCACAGACTCTTTCGCAGAAAATAAGGATATCGCTTTCACTGCCTCTTTGAAAAACCCACCAAGATTCTTTCTTAGATCAATCACTAGTCCATAAAGCGGTTTTTGGGCACGCAAATCACGGATAACATTCTTCAAATCCCCCGCCATGGCGTTGCCTTCAAAGTCATTATAAAAGGTATCTACGCGAAGCATCGCAATTTGACCATCTAAAAAGCTCTCTGTTTCGACAGAGATCTTCTCTTTTTGCATCATGATACGCTCTCCAGTGAGCTTTACCATCTTTTTCTTACCGCGCTTGCTTTCTAAGTGAATTAAGACACTCTCACCAGATTTCACCGTAAGGATTTGTTTTACTTTAGAAAATGGCATTTCCCGAACATCCACCCCATTGATAAATTCAATACGATCTCCAGCCATCACTACCCCGCTGCGATCTGCTGGGCCATTTTTCACGCATTTAGAGATCTGAGCACCATCGATGCCATCGCTCAAAAATATCCCAATCCCCTCAAATTTAGACTTCAAATGAGAATTGATAGAAGCTATTTCATCTTGTCCATAGATCATGGAGTGTGCATCCAGAGAAGAGGCCACCATTTTCGAAACAAATAATGGATATCCGTCTTCTGAGAGGAACTTTTCTTCATGAGCACGAAGTTTCCTTTCATAATAATCCAGCACCTTTTTCTTCTCTTCCATCGTAAGAGTAGCTTTCCCCTTCTTCTCCGCATAGCCACGCAGATTGGAGATCATATAAGCAGCAATATGTCTTTTTTGATCATCTGTTGATACCGGGGCCTTTTTTGGAGGAGCAATAATCGCTACATCCATATCTATATGATTATTCAAAATATCATAACGAATCCCTGCTCGGAGTCTTCGGCACTTCTTCACGCCATAGGAAAAGGACTCTCTAATCGATAAATAGGTAGAAAAAGAGCCATTATCATATTCTTTCACCATTTGACCATAATCTCTTCCAATTTTATCTCGATCAAATTGCATAAAATAGAAAAAAATAGGGTCCATCGAGGCATAAATTTTTTGCAAAGACCTTCTTGCTATCTCTGTATTGTACGATTCAAAAATTACATGATAGGAAAACATCTTTCGATTTATTTCCTTCATATCACTAAAATCTAGAGGTTTTGCAAAGACAAGAGTGCTTGCCACCAAAAATGTCACGACCTTCTGCATCAAAATCCTCCTATAAATTCGGACACTATCAAATTAATTTTTTAATGAACACTGGAAATTAATACTAATTTTTAGAAATACTGATGAAATCTCTCTTTTTTCACTATTTGGTTTGCAATAATAGAGCCTATTTGGTATGCTCCTTTGTAATTTTTTGAAATAAATACAAGGAGATAGGCCTCTATGCCTACACTAAACCAACTTATTAGAAAGCCTAGAAAAAAGAGTAAGGCTAAATCAAAATCACAGGCATTGAAAAGATGCCCTCAAAGAAGAGGCGTGTGTGTCCAGGTGAAAACCCAGACTCCTAAAAAGCCAAACTCCGCTTTGAGAAAAGTAGCAAGAGTAAAACTTTCTAACGGAATTGAAGTTTCTGCTTACATTCCTGGAGAAGGTCACAACCTTCAAGAACACAGCATGGTGCTAGTTCGTGGAGGCAGAGTACCTGATCTTCCAGGGGTAAGATACCACATCGTTCGTGGAACATTAGATTGTGCTGCAGTTAAAGATAGAAAGCAGGCTCGTTCAAAATACGGAGCTAAAAGAGGAAAATAAGATATGTCAAGAAGAAGAAAAGCTGAAAAAAGACCTGTAGAGCCTGACCATAAATATGGCAACCAGGAAGTTACAAAATTCATCCGTAAAGTAATGCTAGATGGAAAAAAATCCCTAGCCTCTAAAATCGTGTATGGTGCTATTGAAAAATTTGCTGAAAGAGTAAATGCAAAAGACAATGAACTTGATGCTTTCTTAAAAGCTATTGAGAACGCAACACCACACGTTGAGGTGAAATCAAGAAGAATTGGTGGAGCAACCTACCAAGTTCCAATTGAGATCAACCCAAAAAGAAAGATGTCCCTATCTATGAAGTGGATCATCGGCTTTGCTAAGAAAAAAGCTGGTAGATCTATGATTGATGGTCTAGCACAAGAGCTGCAAGATGCATACAACCTGCAAGGCGCATCTGTGAAAAAGCGTGACGAAGTCCATAGAATGGCAGAAGCTAACAAAGCATTTGCTCATTACAAATGGTAAAAATTCAAAAGCCGTACCCTCTTTTAGGATACGGTTTTTTTTCTGCCCAGAGGCAGATCGTGAAAGGCCAAGTCTTTCATTAGAACAGGAGTAAAACTAGCGAAGGAGGGTAGCCTCTTTTCGTTATTTATAAGGAAATAAGCGGTCTATTCCCCTCATACAAAGATTGGGATGGAATAGAACAAAAAGAAACAAAGGAAGAAAATGGCAAGAGGCGAAAAAGACCACTTAGAAAACGTAAGAAATATCGGTGTCATGGCACACATTGATGCTGGTAAGACAACGGTAACAGAAAGAATCCTGTATTACTCAGGAAAATCCCATAAGATTGGTGAGGTACATGAAGGTGCCGCAACAATGGACTGGATGGTGCAAGAACAAGAGCGCGGAATCACCATTACATCAGCTTGTACCACAGTATATTGGGATGATAGTAAAATTAATATTATTGATACACCGGGACACGTAGACTTTACCGTTGAGGTAGAAAGATCCCTTCGTGTATTAGATGGTGCCGTAGCGGTATTTAGTGCCGTGGACGGAGTACAACCTCAGTCAGAGACCGTTTGGAGACAAGCAACTCGTTATAACGTTCCAAGAATTGCTTTCATCAACAAAATGGACCGCGTAGGTGCAGATTACGACATGTGTATCAGAAGCATGGAAGAAAAGCTCGGCGCAAACGCAATTGCAGTACAAGTTCCAATCGGCGCAGAAGCTGAATTTGAAGGAATGGTAGACCTAGTTACCATGAAAGCTATCATGTTCAAATCAGAGAAAATGGGTGCTGACTACGAAGTACAAGAGATCCCAGCAAACCTTCTAGAAGTGGCACAAGAAAAAAGAGCTGCCCTTCTTGATGAACTAGCTACTCTTGATGACTCAGATGAAGATTTCATGATGAAAGTACTAGAAGATCCAGACAGTCTAACTGCTGATGAGATCAACGCAAAAATCAGAAAAGGTGTTTGTGAGATCAAGATCTTCCCAGTTCTTTGCGGAACTGCCTTCAAAAACAAAGGGGTGCAACCTCTACTTGACGCTATCGTAAGCTGGATGCCTTCCCCTCTTGATCGTGGAGCTATCAAAGGTTTTGACGAAGATGGAGAAAATGAGTTTGAGCTACAGCCTAAAGATGATGAAAAGCTAGCGATGCTTGCTTTTAAAGTAATGACTGACCCATACGTTGGTCGTTTAACCTTTGTAAGAGTATATTCAGGAACAATCACAAAAGGTATGACCCTCTTCAACTCCACTAAAGGAAAGAAAGAGCGTGTATCTAGACTTCTTGAAATGCACTCTAACGACAGAAAAGATAAAGATGAATTCCATACAGGTGATATCTTTGCGGTAATTGGACTAAAGCAATCCACTACTGGAGATACTTTGTGCACACAAGACGCACCTTTGATCCTAGAAAAAATGGAATTCCCTGAGCCAGTTATCTCCATGGCAATTGAGCCAAAATCTAAACCAGACAGAGAAAAGCTTTCTGTAGCGCTAACAGCACTAGCAGAAGAAGATCCAACGTTCCGCGTATCTTCTAACGAAGAAACAGGGCAAACGATCATTGCTGGAATGGGAGAGCTTCACCTAGACGTTTTAAGAGATCGTATGATCCGTGAATTTAAGGTGGAAGCAAATGTTGGTGCTCCAGAGGTATCTTACAGAGAGACTCTTACTTCAAACGTAAAGCACGAGCAAAAGTATGTAAAGCAATCAGGTGGTCGTGGACAATACGCTCACGTGGTACTCGAAGTAGAACCAAATGAATCTGGTAAAGGTATTGAAATTGAAAACAAGATTGTGGGTGGAGTTATTCCAAAAGAGTACATCGCATCTTGTATTAAAGGTATTGAGGAAGGATTAGCAGGTGGTGTACTTGCTGGCTACCCAATGGTAGACGTAAAAGTACGTATCGTATTTGGATCTTACCACGATGTAGACTCCTCTGAGATGGCCTTTAAGATTTGTTCCTCTATGGCAATTAGAGAAGCAGCAAAAAAATGTAGTCCAATCATCCTAGAGCCAATTATGAAGGTGTCTGTAAGAACACCAGAAGATCATATTGGTGATGTGATTGGAGACTTGAACAGACGTCGTGGACGTATCCAAAACCAATCTCAATCTGGCACAAGCGCAGAAGTAGAAGCAGAGCTTCCACTAGAGCAGATGTTTGGGTATTCAACAGACCTTAGATCTACCACCTCTGGTAGAGGAGAGTTCACCATGGAGCCTAGCCACTTTGAAAAGGTGCCAAAAGCAGTTCAAGAGAAAATAGTTAAAACGACAGTATAAGGAGCAATAATACTATGGCGCAAGCTACAACAAAAAAACAAAGAATACGCATCAGGCTGAAGGGATACGATCATAAGATTGTAGACCAATCAGCTCTTGAAATTGCGGAAATTGCAAGACGCTCTGGCGCAGTGGTAATTGGACCTATTCCTCTACCAACAAAAATTGAAAAGCAAACAGTGCTTAGATCTCCCCATGTAGACAAAAAAGCACGTGATCAATTTGAGATGCGTACCCATAAAAGAGTAATCGATATTCAAAGCCCAACTGCAGATACGGTAGAAAGGCTAAGAAAGCATTCCGTAGCTAGCGGTGTAGACATTGCTATCACTACCGCTTCTTAAGATAAGATAATTATCTAAATAAGCAAAAAAAATAAGGCAGCTAGAGGAAACTCTGATATAGCTGCCTTTTTTTATAGAAAATATTTGAAGTATTTGCTATCGTTTCTTCTTATGAAACAAGCTATTCTTTTAATACTTACACCCTTCTTTCTCTTTGCTAAGCCAAAGGCGCTCCACCTCACCTTCCACAAAGGTACCGAGATGGAGATGAAATACCTTTGCAAAGAGCTAGGAATAGAGCTCACCACCTGGAATATCCTCGGGGATGTTCCTTTTGAAATACAACAAAAAAATCGTCATAAGTTTGGCTATATCATCAGCCATGACCTTGCAGAGCGAACTTTTAATACCTACAAAGAGGAATTTGATCAATACGATCTGATTATCACCTCCGATATCGCTCCCCTTGCGCGCATCTTCCTTCAAAATAACTGGAAAAAGCCTCTCCTCATTTGGGTATGTAATCGATTTGATTTAAATGCCAGGTGTTCTGGAATAAAGGTATTTCCCGATAGAGAGTTTTTGAAATTATTCTCTGAGGCAAAGGACCTTCCAAATGTAGAGGTCATCGGCTGGTCTCGTTACGAAGATTTTCATGCAAGAGCTCATCGAAATATCTCCACTATCAGTCAGACCATAGAACCTACAGGTAATGGCGAGCCCGCAAAAGGATATCGACATGTACCAAAACGAGTAAATAAGTCACAAAAGGTGTTTGTTCGAAATTATCGGAATGAAAAAAAGTTCCGACTAAGAAGACTCTTAGCTAATCAAGGAATCAATGTCTATCAAGGGCCTTTTGCAGGCGGCAAGGATATCAAGGACTTTATTGGGATGGTGCATATTCCACTTGTAATGGGGAACATGCTTTTATGGGAAAACCTTAGCCATGGTGTTGTACATTTCCTCCCTTCAAAGAGACTATACAAGGAATGGTATGACCAAGGAAAGATTGAATTTTGGGATTGGACAAGTCCATATAGAAGGATGAGTAAAATTAGTGCAGAGGAGATCTTCACCTACTCAGATTGGTACCATCCAAAGCTTGCACACCTCTTCATCTACTTCGATTGCCTAGAAGAGCTGAACGATCTTATCAAAGAAACAGACTATGCAGAGAAAAAGGCACTCATCAAAGAGTTTCATGAGCAACACACCAAAGAGTGCCTTAAAAAGTGGAAGATCGTCTTTGATAGACTTCTACCTTAATTCACTCCCTTCGATCATAATTATGTTTACTCATAAATTGTGCATTACGTGGGCACCGGCCAGTAAGACTTGCTGCAGAATCATATAAGCAAATGGCTCGCTTTTTTACCTTATCCGTATGGCAGCTAGTCGCAAAAAAGTAGTAGATCATATACTCAGATGCACCCGCATAAAAAACACCTTTAGAGCATTTATGAGGAGGTAAGACCAAGTTAGCAAACACCTGCCAAAAGGGCTTCCCATATTTTTCTTCCACCATAGCAAATAAATCATCCATAATAGTTTTAGAAAAGACCATATGGTGTACTACTGGGTTTTCTCTATTTCTGATAGTGCAGCTATCGCAAAGCATTAAGTTGGTATGCCGTTTATAGGAACGACGATAATTTAGCCTGCGATAGTCCATATATACCCGCCCATCCTCATCAAAAAAGGAAATGGGTTTGGTAGGGATAGTATCAGAATCTAAAATTAAGATATCTTCTGAAAGGTCCTCAATTACATAATGAGCGTAAAACTTCAACAGCTGTTGGTAGTACCATCCCCTACGGATATTTGTGCCAATGCCACCCTCACCACCTATCTCATCAGCAACATCCTCAATCGTAAAGGGATATTCATCCTCACTCACCCATTCGGCACGATTAGTAAAGCGCCTTTTTGACACCACAATAATTCTACCTATATCAGCCACACGCTCTTCTACCGCACTGATAATATCATCAAGATTAGGCGCATCTTTCTTATGCACCGGTAAAATCACATCAATTCGCCCTGCAAATAGCGAGCAAAGTAAAAATAAAAAACTGAAAACTAACTTCATATCCCCTCTCTTTTAGTAAAGAAAAAAGTATCATGAAGCTCCATTTGTTTCAAATAATTAATTTATAATGTGTTACAAATCATCTGAATTGATCTGCAGTGGAGCAGGCTCACTAGTAGCAACTTTGCCAATTACCTTCCCATCTTTGATATAAAAATAGTAATACCTTGAATCATACACTTCTCCATTCATGAAAAAGCGCTCAATATAAGTAAAGACCTCTACACCACTATCATTCATTTCAATGGAAAAAGGCTCCCCAAACTGCTGCAAGACCTGCTCTCTTGTTTCCCCATTCTCTACTTGAAGATAGCTCTTCATCGTAATCACTTTTGCAGATCGCGTAGCGCAAGAAACTGCGCCAAAAAGCAAAAATAACCACAACCAATTAGTACGAAATATTTTCATAGCTTGTCAATAACCCTTCTATTTTAGTTCTCATCCCCTCAGCAGCATATTCTCCAAAGAATGCAATCTCTCCACTCTTCTTCAATTCCAAAGACTCAAATCCATGAAATGCCCCATCTAAAGAGGTCACTTCCCAGCCAATAAAATCCTCTTTGACAAAACCATCCCCTTCTACATACCCCCAATTCTCTCCATAGATCAAGACATGGAACTTATTTTGGCGGTGCATCGTGATCGTATAACTATTCACCACCACCTCGTCAAAACCTTGCATATGCATTTCTGTTGTAAATTCATACACTGGATTTTTTTCATTTGCCTCTTTCATCTCCATTTTCATATGCATTGGACACGAAGTATCTTCCCCTTCTATAAGGATATTTCCCTCTCCAATCCATTTATCTTTACTAAAAAAATGATGTACTTTCAAAATGTGAACCTTCTTGCGTAAATACTTTGCAGAAGACCAAGAGCAACAAACGTAGCAAGCACTGAAGACCCCCCATAGGTTATTAAAATCAAGGGCACTCCAGTAATGGGAAGAAAACCACACATCATCCCAATATTTACAATCACATGCATCGCAATATATATAGCAATTCCTGATGCAAGCAATCGACCAAAATAGTCCCTTGCTACCCCTGTTACCTGAAAACTAAAATAAATTAAACTAAAAAATAATAAGAGCAACAACACCCCGCCCACCAAACCAAACTCTTCCGCAAAGGCAGGAAATACAGAATCGGTATAGCCATACGGTAAAAACTTATTACCAGTATATTCACTTTTTAAAAAACCACTCCCTAAATATCCCCCTAGCCCAATTGCTGTTTGACCAGCCTTTTGGTGAAAGGTATTTGGGTTGAGTCTTTCATATTGATATTCTTTCATTACTTTCGTAAACACAGGGCGAAGATCATCATGAGAAAAAACTCCCATATAAATAGATAAAACAAGAGACATTATTGCTAGGCCAAAAAAGGATAATCCTCTCAAAATTCTCCCATCAATTCCACCAATATAAAACATTGCAAGAGCTATAGGACAAAGCACCAAAGCCGTTCCTAAATCTGGCTGCTTTAAAATCAGCGCAAAAGGAATAAACACAATGAGCGATCCTTTTAAAAAGGTAGAAAACTTTTTTACACGCTCCATATTTCTTTCTAAATACCAGCTAAGGGTGATCACTACCACAAGCTTTGCAATCTCTGAAGGCTGCAAATCAAAAGGAAGGAAAGGCAATCTGTACCATCTTCGAACATTATGAATAGGTGATACAAAAAATAACCCTAAAAGGAGAAATATCGTTCCTACATAAAAAAACCATGTATATCCACGCAATTTTCGGTAGTCAAAACAGGCAAGAAAAAAGAAGACAAAAAGACCAAGTCCAAAAGCTCGCAGCTGATTTTTACAAAGCCTTGTAAAGACCAGGCCTTCTGCATTCTCTGGCTGCGTTGTTGCTAAAATTACTAAAATGCTAGCGCACATCAAAAGCACTACCACCAGCAATAAACGCAAATCAATTCTACGTAAATATTTCGGTTCCCACATAACCTTTTATCATATACCATAAATGGGCTTATGAAAAGAATACATTTTGAAAAAATTGATTCCACTCACCTATACGCAAAAAGGAACATAGAAAATTTCAATGAAATCACCATCATCTCTGCAAGCTTCCAAACAAGTGGAATAGGAAGAAAAAATGATCCTTGGATTGCAAAAGAAAACAGCTCCTTACTCGTTTCCATCGTATACGATGCCCCAAAGAAAGACAAGATCCCCTACCTATCTCAAATTTGGGCTCTAGCTCTAAAAGAGGCTCTCTTCTCCCTCCATCTTCCCATAACTTTTAAGCATCCAAACGATCTCATGATACACGGGAAAAAGCTCTCTGGAATCCTTTCGGAAATTATCGATAGAAAGGCTATCACCAGCATTGGCCTTAATATTGAGCAGACAGAAGAAGATCTTTCAAAAATAGATCAACCTGCCACCTCCCTCTTCATCGAGACTAGAAAAAAACTAGACCATGAGAAAATTCTAAAGGCCCTCCTTTCTAATATTAAAGACAAGATAACTTTATAAAATATTTGCAAAAAATATTTAAAATATTATAAAGTTTATTCTATGAAATCATTTAAGACTATCTTTGCGCTTTTACTATTACAAACCTCATTGCTTTTCAGCAGTAGCACATACATTGCTACTGTACAAGCCTCTATTGGGCCACGTTCTTTGCCTACCATTAGAGGTGCAGAAGTAACTGCAATTAATACAAGCACTCTTGAACGTACTTCCGATACCACAGATATTTTTGGAAAAGCCTCCCTCAGCCCTTTATCGACCAATAGTTACACCATCACCGTTTTTAAAACTGGCTACGCTATGGCATTTCAGGATATCACTATAAATAAAAGCACGCAGCATACCTTCACCATCTCTACCCAAAATCGTCAACCTTCTGGAACAGTAAGTAATTCACAAACTGGAGATACGATTGAAAATGCCACCGTTTACTTAAATAGAAACAACATTCAAGTAAGTAGCACTACGACGGATAGTGATGGTAAATATTCCTTCCCCATTAGCGACTTTGGAACAGACACATTTACTATTTCCGTAGAGGCTACTGACTACCAAGCAAAATCCGTCGGTGTTGATCAATCAACCAGAAAAGACGACATGAAAATTGCTTTATCACCTAATGAAGCTATTTTGCAGGGGCAAGTCAAAGCAGATGGCACCATGAATCCAATTGAGGGAGCTCTTGTTTCCGTACAGGCAAATGGCAAAACAATTAATTCCGACATTACTGACTCCTCAGGCAACTACACAATAGGAGGATTATCAACAGCTTCTTACGACTTTGTCGTCAATGCTGATGGATATAATTCATTACTCACAGGTGTCCAGACCACCATTGGACCTCCCATAACATATGACGTCACTCTTACTCTTGGCGGAGGAAGTATTTCTGGAACGGTAATAGATGATGATACAGGCAATCCTCAAGGTGGCATAATAATCAACTTATGGTTAGATGGGGTAAACATCCAAACAGCTACTACTGGTTCTGACGGTACCTATCATTTTTCAAATCTTGGCTCCGCTCTATATATTGTAATTGCTGGTGGGAATGAACATGAGGCTGGCTATGGAAAAGCTGAGGTAGTAACTACCGATCCAGTAACCATCAATTTTTCATTAGGGAACAACCCTGGCAGTGTGTCAGGAATTGTAAGGAGTAGTGGTGCTCCCTTAGCTGGTGCAACCGTAAATATCAAACAAGCAAACATCGCTATTAAAACAACCATCACAGATGCCAGTGGAACTTACAGTTTTACAGGATTAGCTCCAGGAACCTATCTAGTTTATGCAATTGAGAGTGGATATCAGACAAGTGTTAAAACTGTAGTCATTCAATCTCCATTTCCCACGCAGCAAAATTTTGATCTTCTTCCAGGTGGAGGAAGCATTACCGGCTCTGTGAAAGATGGAGGAAGTGGTATTCCAAGTGCACATGTGAAAGTTACTCTAAATGGTGTAGTTATTGATGAAGAGATTACCGATAGCAGTGGAAATTACCTGGCAGAAGGACTACCTACTAACCTATATGACGTAATAGCTGGAGCAACTGGCTACCAATTCAAAACAGATTCTGCTTCCGTTATTTCTGGAGGCTCCCCAACTGTGGTAAATTTCTCTTTAATCACTGGTGGGTCAAGTGTTTCTGGAACTATTACCGATGCACAAACTGGTGACCCAATTGATGAAGCAGTCGTAGAAATTCTCGACCAAGGAAGTAATTTCTTTGAATATACCGTTTCCAAAGGTAATGGTGACTATATAATCAATGGTATCTACAATGGCACCTTTGTCGTACAAGCCTCAGCTCTTGGGTATGTTACAGAGCAAACTGATAGTTTTAGCCTATCAGGAAATACAACTAAAAACCTTGCTCTTTACACCAACAATCCCCCAACCAACAACCTACAGGGCATTGCCTATTCAAATCGTTCCCTTCTTGCTGAAGACCGTATCCATAAACTCACCTGGGGAGCAACCACCTCTCCTGAAGTGACAGGATATAGAGTCTACAAAAATGGAGAGCTTGTTGCTTCTATTGGATTAAATGACACGCTTGAATATGAAAGTCATAACAATCCTGTCGATGAAGCCTCCATCTATACTGTTATTTCGGTAAACTCCGATGGATCACAAAGCAATGGAGCAAGTGTGCAGCTGCAATAGAGATTTTTTATACATACATTCTCTTACTCCCCTGTTAAATGCCTTGCATATCTTGTAAATATAAATATTTACAAAAAATATAATTGAACTTAAAATTTACTTTATGAATCGCAATCTTACACATTCATTCTTTCTAAAGCCAAGCATTAACTCACTTTCCTCCAGCCCTCATTATGCAATACTGCAAGTTTCAAACAACTACGAGCAGGATTTTGTATGAAAAAGTGTCTTTTATACTTAACATTTTTAATATTCCTTCTACCCCAACATCTCTTCTCTACTGATGTTACCTTTACAGGAGACATAAGGAGGGGCATACAATCTATCGACAATGCAACCTTGACTCTTGTAGATACCAGTAGCTACGCAACATATCAAAAAACAGGAGATAGCCCAATTTCCGTTTCTATTCCCTCAGGGTTTAGTTATACTGCTGTAGTATTTAAAGAAGGATACGCTCTAAATGTTAATGGTTGGGGAAAGATAACTAAAGACTTTGAACCTGCAATCATACTTTCTATCTTAAACAACCCCTCTACAGGAACTATTGTAGATAAAACTACTAAAGCTGGGATAGAAAACGCCACAGTAGTGTTAACCTATTTTGATACCCCTGTCTATCAAACTACAACAGACAGCAGTGGGAAATTTTCTATTCCCATGCATTCTTTTGACTCAGGCTATAAAATTAGCGCCTCTGCAGATGACTATAAATCCAAAAGTAGCTCCATTACTAACTCCACTAGAGAAAATTTTACTCTAGCATTAAAATCCACCGTCACAGAAGCTATTGTTTCAGGAACAGTAAAAGCAAGCGGTTCCCTCACGCCAATAGAAAATGCGCTTGTCTCCCTTCAACTAAATGGGCAAACAGCAGGCTATGCTACCACTGACAGCTCAGGAATGTACTCCATTGGAGGGCTTTCTCCAGGATCATATGATGGTGTTGTCACAGCAGATGGATATAGAACGTACCTACAAGGGGTGGTTGCAATTACCGGCATCACTACTTTCAATCCCCTACTAACTCTTGGTAGTGGCACCATTTCTGGAATTGTTATCGATAAAGACTTAAATGCGCCCCTTGCTAATATTGAGATGCAATTATGGTTAAACGGTGTCAATATTCAAACAACTAGCACAGGGACAGATGGTTCTTACTCTTTTAACTCCTTAAGTGAAGATCTATTCATTGTAATTGCAGGTGGAAACAACCATGAAACAGGATATAGCAAAGCAAAAATAGTTGGTGTAACTCCTGTCATTATCAATTTCACCCTAGGTAATAACCCCGGATCTATTTCCGGAATAGTCTCTTCCGGTGGGCTCCCCCTCCAAGGAGCTACCATCAACATCAAGCAAAGTAACATTATAGTAAAAAGCGGCATCACAGACTCTAACGGCAACTATAGCTTCACAGGCCTTGCCCCTGGAACCTACATAGTGTATGCCAGCGATGTTAGCTACATTACACAAGTTACAGAAGTACAAATACTCTCTTCCTTCACCGCAAATGCCAACTTTAGCCTTGTAGAAGGAGGAGGAACTGTTTCAGGGAGAGTCACTGCCTCCGGTTCTGGGGACCCCATTCCAGGAGCGCACGTAAAAATCACCTCCGGCGGAGTTGTTATTGATGAGGAAATTACCGATAATGATGGAAACTATGTTGCACATGGTATTGCCTCAGGAACTTATGACATCAATGCAGGAGCAGCAAATTTTCAATTTTCCAACAGTACCGTTACGGTAACCGAAGGAAGCACATCCACCAAAGATTTTATTCTAGTTAGTGGAGGCTCAAAAGTTTCTGGAACCATTACCGATGCACAAACAGGTGACCCTCTGGAAGAAGTAGTAGTAGAAATACTTGACCAATCCAGCAACTTCTTTGAATATACCGTATCTCAGGACAATGGAGAATACAACATACATGGGCTATACAATGGAACTTTTATAGTACGCGCATCCAAAAATGGGTACGTACCAGAAGAAACATCCCCCTTCTCTATTTCAGGAAGTGATCGAATAAAAAACCTTGCCCTCTACTCAAGTAATCCCCCAACCAACAATCTACAAGGCTTTGCCTATTCTAATCGCTCGCTCCTAGCAGAAGATCGTATCCATAAACTTACCTGGAGCGCAACCACCTCTCCTGAAGTGACAGGATATAGAGTCTATAAAAATGGCGAGCTTGTAGCTAGCGTTGGACTCAATGACACGCTTGAATATGAAAGTCATAACAACCCTGTTGATGAAGCCTCCATCTATACCGTTGTATCGGTAAACTCCGATGGATCACAAAGCAATGGAGACATTGTACAACTACAATAATTAAAAAAAGGTATTTTTCTATGCGAATTATTTCAATTCTTCTTTCATTCCTACTAACAATCTTGCCCTCTTCCCTATGCTCTTTTGATTTTACCGCAGGAGTGGTAAACAGTTACGATAGCCTACCAGTAGAAGGGGTGCTAGCTACCTTTATAAACACTAATACAGGAGAAAAGTATACCTCTACAAGCGGTGCAAACGGACAGTACGAATTTCAAAACCTTCCAAATGGAAACTATATTCTCACGCTAGAAAAGAATGGATTTATATTAGAAAAATATGAATATCCCAACAGTAGCAAAAATATTTCTAACGTAGTTAGTTATTTTGCCCCTTCTACCTGGGGTTATAATGTATCAGGAGAAATCATCGATAGCTCAACAGGTATTGGGATAGAAAATGCTACCGTAAAACTACAACTAGATCAGACTACAATCGATACCTATACCACAAATGTCGAAGGTGAGTATAACACCGCATTTCTTAATAATACTGGTAGCTATACTTTACAAGCATCAGCTAGTAATTACATTACCAATTCTATTTCTTTTGATTTAACTGATAGCCATTTAGTCAATGAAAATATATATCTTACTCCTTTTGATGGCTCTATCTCTGGCACTGTTACCGCATCTGTAGGAGGTGCGCCTATCGAAGGAGCTCTTATTAAAGTGGAACAATATGGTGAGCTATTTGGATCAGCCACTACCAACGCCGCTGGATATTATTCCATTTCAGGGCTTGCAGAAACCTCTTACAATATTATTGTTACCGCTGAAGGTTATCAAACTTTCCTGGACGGATCTTTAGCCCAAACTGGAACTGATACCACGTTTAACCCAGAACTTACCTTAAGCGGCGGCTCTATCGCAGGAATCATTACAGACAAATCTACAGGAAAAGCCCTCGAAGGAATACAAGTTACCCTACAACTAAACGGTGTGAATATACTAACCACTACCACCGACAGCAGTGGTCAATATGGTTTTGCCAATCTATCTAGCGATTTATATGTCATTCATGCAAGCGGGGATAATCATGAAGTAGGCTATGCTAAAGCAAAAATCATAGATGTAACCCCTACGACTATAGATTTTGCTCTTGGATCCAATCCTGGCTCTGCTCGTGGTACCATAACAAACAACTCACAACCCCTTGCCGGTGCCAAAGTAAATATCTTACAAAATAACATTCTACTAGGAACTATCCTTACCCAATCAAATGGAGCGTACTCCTTTACAGGACTCGCCCCAGGAAGCTATTCTATTTTTGCACTCGAGACAGACTACCAAATTCAACAAGCCGTCGTATCTATAACTGCTAATCAAATATCTACGCAAAAATTTGATCTCATCAAAGGATCAGGAAAGGCATCTGGTACTGTTACTATTTCGGGAGGAGGATCCCCTTCAGGAGCACATATTACCATATATCAAAATAACACCCTTTTTGGAGCAGTAATAACAGATAAAAATGGGAACTATTTGCTAGAAAGCCTACCCCCAGGAACCTACGATATCTATGCACAAAAAAATCCTTATCAATTTGCTAGTAATACCGTCACCATCACGCAAGGAAGTACCACAGAAAATATTGACTTTACCCTGTCTCCAGGGCCCTCCACGGTTGAGGGTACCATCACCGAAGAGGGAACAGGCTTAGTACTAGATGGCGCTACCGTTGAAATACTTAGCAATGGAACACACCTTTTTAACTTCTTACCAACCACAAGTAATGGAGAATATATCCTTCGAGGCCTCTCCCCTGGTAGCTATAAAGTTCAAGCTAAAAAAACAGGTTTTATCACCAAAACAAGTGCTTTATTTACCATCTCCAGCACCGGCGAGGTGACAGTAACAGAAGATCTCGCTCTTATTACCCAAAATCCACCCACTAATGATCTACGGGGCATCGCCTACTCTAATCGCTCCCTCCTAGCTGAAGATCGCATACATAGAATTACCTGGGGAGCAACCACCAGCGAAGGCGTGGTAGGATTTCGTGTATACAGAAATGGGAAACTTGTACAAGAGTATAACCTTTCCGATGAAAGACTATATGAAAGTCATAATAATCCTGTTGATGGATCTACCATCTATACTGTAGTATCCATAAATAGTGACGGAAGTCAAAGTATTGGAGCAAGTGTTACCCTAAACAGTCGTAGTCCTAGATGGAACCCACCTTCTTAACTTCTTGGTATCGCCTATTCTAATCGCTCCTATCTTGTAGAAGATCGCATACATAGAATTACCTGGGGAGCAACCACTAGCGAAGCAGTAGTAGGATTTTGTGTATATATAAATGGAAAACTTGCTCGGGTGTATAGCCTTTACGATGCAAGAATATATGAAAATCATAATAATCCTGTTGATTTACCTATCATCTATAGTGTAGTATCCATAAATAGTGACGGAAGTCAAAGTATTGGAGGAAAAGTTACACTAAAATGAAAAAGATTTTATTCGCATTTTTAATACTCCCACTTCTACTATTTAGTAGAGAAAAAGTCATGGTCTACCAAGGTCATGATGCCCTCCAATTTCGTGCTGCCTACTTTTTCTTTACAGAAAAGTCCCCAAGAGATGTCTACAGCAATCAAATCCTCAGCCTAGAAGTAGAAAATGGCTATTGGTTTTTTCCTAAATGGTCTTTTTGGCAAAATGTCAATGTGATTTGGAATAATGGAAGAACATCGCTAAACAATGCTACCGATATGAATGTCACCACCATCAGCTTTGGACTAAAAAAGTATTTTCCACTATTTAACACCTCCCTACAGTGGTATTTAGGAGTGGGGCCAACCATCGAAATTGCCAACTCCACCATCTCAGGGACACCATATCTTCCAAGAAGTACTACAGAAGTAGGTGGCGGTGTAGTCGGTAAAGCAGGGCTTTTCTTACAATTTACCAGCAACGTAATCATAGATGGATTTTTTGACTATTACTACGAACCTATTCCTCAAAAAGTAAACTCTCAGCTATTTGGTAACTGGACAGATATTGGCGGCTTCCATGCAGGAGCAGGTATTGGATACCTATTTTAATTTACCACAGGAAGGACTTCTACCGTCTTGTGTACCTTTGCTTTTAAGATAGAGGTAATAGCAGAAAGGGTTGTCGAGCCTGCAGCGTGGCAAGAGGTGCAATTGCCTTCGTATTCAATCAGCACAATCCCATTTTTAGTGATATCTTTGACATTCACTCCCCCATCATCTAATTCTACGTACGGGCGGATATCTTTTGCCATCACCCTCTCCACCAAAGCAATTTGCTCCTCTTTAGAAAGTTCATAGAAATTTTCTATGCCCTCCCCCTCAACTTCGAAGTTCTTCAGCGCTTCAGGAGTAGTAAAGGTATGTGGAGCGTATTTCTCCACCAAAAAACCAAATGAATCAATCACATGATTCACAAAAGAAGATAAGAAGCGGCTATATTCTTCCATATCACTATCATTATATAGCGGCGCCACCTCATAGACATTCAACTGATCAAAAATATCACTACCCCGAAGATGTGCCACCTCAGCCACTTTCTTACCAGCTACTAAATCTCCAAGTGCTTCCAGTATAGCAACCATAAACGTTGGGCCAGAGACAGAATAAGCATACTTTGTAAAGGTTCCCGCCTCTTCATCTAGCGATAGATCAATCTTATAACTAATCCCAAGCTTATCTCCAAAAAACTCCTCGCCAACACATTTTTTTGCATAAAAAGGAGTTTCTATCTTCTTACGCATCGTCCGGCTATACAAGTCCCAAAAAAGATGGTGCGCGTATTTCTTATACATAGCTATACTCCGATATCTTTTCTTGCACCTTCAAAATTTTCTCCCATTTTTCCAGCATCTCTTCTCTACTCTCTTCCGAAATATTTCTCATCGTCACCGCACAAACAGCCTTTTCCTTCTCCACCCCTTGACTTGTTAGAGCAGAAGCAACATCTAGATACTCCACCTCTATCCCATTCACCAACAAGTGATAAGCTAAATTTTCTGATAAAACACCAGGGATAGCAAAGCACCATCTATCAAACAAGTACCTTCCACCGCGATTAAAAAAGATCACTTTCTCCCCATATTTCTCTTCTATCAAGACCTTCTTCTGCGAAAGTTGCATCGCCATACCATCCATCTGAGATAGCAAATTCTCTGCCGAAGAAGTAAATGTAAAATATGCCTCCAAAGAAAAATCCTCTCCCCAGGATGAGCCTTTAAGAGGCTCTTTAGCATATACAGCAACCCCTTCTTCCATCGCGACAGAGCAAACATCTACATCGATATTTTGCAGGCGGAAATACATCTTTCCCGCAACGTCGCTCGCATCCACAAAAGAAAAAAGCTCCCTCTCTTTACAAAGAGCGCACAGCTCCCCAATAGGATGAACAGCGCCGCTTACCACGTTTACCCAGGAAGAAAAATAGGCCAATGATCTTTTAGAAATAGCAGCAGCAAGCGCCTCCGCAGTCACCACTCCTACCCTGTCCACAGCCACCTGCTTTACAGAAAGTCCAAGCCTCCCCGCAGCTTCCAGCACCTGCAAGGTCTCTTTACACTCCACCATCGGGACCAAGATCTCATTTTTTCCTGTTCGTTGCGCAATAGGCATCAAAACTTCATATAACGTCTTCAATAACGCCTCAGAGAAAGAAGATAGAAAATATACTTCGCTATCTGCTGCTGCGCCCACCAAATCCACCAAAGATTCCTTACCCTTTTTCAACCTCTTCACCATCGCTAATCTTTCTACCATGCTTCTCATAATCCACCCTGGACAAAAGATCCATCCACAAAATCAAAGACTAAAGGCTCACCAGTAGCAATCTCATAACCAACAATGTCACTATCAGAAACGTTCATTACCTCTTTCACAATACCGCGCAAAGAGTTGCCATGAGCCACCACCAAGACCGTCTTACCTTCTTGCACCAAAGGCAAAATATGTTCCTCAAAATAAGGCAGTGTTCTCTCAATTGTCATTGCAAGGCTCTCTCCAGATGGAGGCGGGGTATCAAAACTCCTACGATATTTCCTGAAAAGCTCTTCGCCCACCTTCGCCTTAAAAGCATTCTTCTCTTCACCCTGTAAATCACCATAATACCTTTCATTCAAGCTCTTAGAAACATACGCCACAAGAGTATCATCGTTTTCTATGCCCTTGCTATACCTTGCATCCTCATGATGTAAATAAATAGTTTTACCAGCACCATTTTCTAACATCGCTAACTGCATTGTCATTTGAGCTCTAGATAGATTAGAAGTGAAAATAGCATCAAAGGTCAGCCCTGCCATCTTCTTCCCTGCAGCAATCGCCTCTTCCACCCCCTGGTGAGAAAGGGATACATCCACCCAACCTGTAAAGATATTTTTTTTATTCCACACAGAATTTCCATGTCGAAGCAATACTAATTTTCCCATGATCTACCTAACCAATTTACACTCCTTAATAGTAACACAAAAGGAGGAATTGGGAAAGAAGAGATCACCTCAAGAATCTATAAAAAAGATATTTTAACCTACTAAAATAACCGTGTATAAAAAGTGACGATATGATAGACTGGTAGCACTAACTTAATAATTAAGATCTCTATGGAAAAGGTTCGCCTCAATAAAATTCTTGCACTTTCTGGCATCGCCAGCAGAAGAAACTCCGATAAACTCATTGAAGAAGGAAGAGTTTCCCTCAACGGTCAAATATGCACTACCCTCGGAACTACTGCTGATCCAAAAAAAGACTTTATCACGGTAGATGGTAAACCCATCTCCAAGCGTCCTCAAAAAATGGTAACCTATATTTTAAATAAACCTTCTGGTTACATCTGCAGTAGCAAGCGCCATGGCGATGATCGACTCGCTATTGACCTAGTAAGAGATCGTAAAGCGCGCCTATACACCATAGGTCGCCTTGATAAATCTACCGAAGGGCTACTCCTTGTTACCTCCGAAGGAGATTATGCCAATAGAGTAATGCACCCTTCCACAGGAATTGAAAGAGAGTATATCGCCAAAACCAAAGAAGAGGTAACACCTGCCCATCTTGAAAAGATTCGAAAAGGGACCTACATCGAAGGGAAAAAGGTAGTACCAGTTGGTGTCCGAAAGAAAAAATATAAAGAGATTGCCATCACGGTGATGGAAGGAAAAAAGCACGAGGTGCGATTACTTGTTGCTCGCTCAGGTCTATCCTTAAGTGGACTAAAAAGAGTTCGTCTTGGAGGTCTGTCACTTGGAAATCTTCCAAAAGGAACACACCGAGTCCTTTCAGAGAGAGAGAAACTCCTCGTATTTGAAAAAAAGTCTAGCTATAAAAAAGATCGTCGCTCTAAAATCTAACCATGAATTTATTTTCTTCCCTATTTCCAAGAACACCGCTATCGCATTTACAGCTCCATATGGAAAAAGTTTGCGCATGTCTTGCCAAGCTCAAAGAGCTATGCAGTATTTTCGTCGAAGCAGACCTAAAAAAAATTGAGCAAATTGCTAAAGGAATATCTGAGCTAGAGCATGACGCTGACCTCATCAAAAACGATATCCGCTCCTCCCTTCCAAAAAGCTTTCTCTTCTCCATAGACCGCATCAACTTTCTAGAAATCCTAAACCTTCAAGATGATCTTGCCGACACAGCAGAAGATATCGCAGACCTCCTCATCCTCAAAAAGCTTCCCCCCCTTCCAGCTCTAGAAGAAAAACTCCACGAATACATCGACTCCAATCTTGACGCTACCTGGATACTAAAAGAAATTGTCTTCCACCTCGATACGTTGATCGAAGCCTCATTTGGAGGACCAGTCGCTGTAAAAATAAAAACAAAAATTCATGATATCACCCTCAAAGAGCACGAGACAGACCTCATTAAAAAAGAAGTGAAAAAGACTCTCTTTAGCCTTGCCGATACCTTATCCTTTAGCGACTTTATCCTCTGGTTGAATTTTATCGAAGAGATTGGCAGAATCTCTCACTGTGCAGAAAAAGAGGCACTAAGAATAGGAATGTTACTCAAAACCAAGTAGTTTTATGGAAATATTTTTCATCGCACTAGCGCTTATCATCGGCTTTTATATGTTATGGAACATAGGAGCAAACGATGTAGCAAATGCCGTAGGAACATCTGTAGGCTCAGGTGCTATCACCTTAAGGCGCGCCATCATCATCGCAGCAGTATTAGAATTTTCCGGCGCATTTATTCTCGGCTCCAACGTTTCAGAGACCATACAAAAGGGAATAATTGATCCCCACCTCTTCTCCCAAATTCCAAATGTGTTCATCATCGGGATGCTCTCCTCCCTCCTTGCCACCGCCATCTGGTTACAAATTGCTACCTTCTTCCGCTGGCCAGTATCCACCACTCACGCTATAGTTGGTAGTGTCATGGGATTTGGAATACTCATCGGAGGGTTCAGCGCCGTACAGTGGTCAGAGGTAGGGAAGATTGCCCTCAGCTGGGTTATCTCTCCAACACTTGCAGGAGTATTTGCCTTCCTCTTCTTCTCCTTCATCCAACGAAAAATCCTTTTCTCTTTCAATCCCCTCCTCTCCACCAAGCGTCTTGCTCCACTCTTTGTCTTTATCGTCCTCATGACCTTTTGCATGTCTACCTTCCATGGCGGGATTGAAAGCCTCCATCTTGAGATGCCTTTCTACGTCACCTTAATCCTCTCCATCATCGTAAGTTTTATTGGAGCAGTCATCATCGGTATCGTCTGCAACATCCAAACAAAAAATGCCAAGATGAGCTATGTAATCGCTGCAAAGCATGACAGGCGTTTATACTCCCTCCTAAAGGTACAAAAGCACCTTATCCGCGCGCGCCTCTCCACTCGTGATAAAGATGCCAAAGAGCATATGAATACCATGATCACCGAAACAGAAGGGCTCATCGAGCAAGCTCAAGATAAAGCTCCCTTCCAAACAGAGCTTGCAACCGACTACAAAGGTGCCGAAGAGATCTTTGCCATGCTACAAATTCTCACTGCCTGCTTTGTAGCCTTTGCACATGGCTCTAACGATGTAGCAAACGCCATAGGTCCCGTATCAGGGATTATTTCCGTCATCAAAAATCCCGGTGCCCTCCTCACCTCTACCACCATCTCCATCCCACTCCTCCTCTTCGGGGGCTTTGGCATCATCATCGGCCTTGCCACCTACGGATACAAAGTTATCGAGACCATTGGAAATAAAATCACCCAGCTCACCCCCACGCGCGGTTTTGCTGCAGAATTTGCTGCCGCCTCCACCATCCTCGTTGCCTCCAAGTTCGGTATGCCCATATCCACCACCCATGCCATCGTCGGCGCCGTTTTAGGAGTAGGGCTAGCAAAAGGTCTCTCCGCCCTCAACTTCAACCTCATACGCGATATCTTCCTCTCCTGGGTCATCACCCTCCCTTCCGCCGCTATTTTTACTGTCATCATTTACAGTATTTTTTCGTGGTTTCTATTATAGGGGCTTTGCCCCTATGACCCCAGTTAAGGGCCGCGCCCTTAACAAACCCCTCGCTGATTTTTTATGCCATGCATAAAAAATAGAAAAATGGTAAGTGCGAGGTATGAGACAGGTTTTAATAATATCACTACTACTATTATCCAGTTGTTCGCAGATAACATTGCCAAGCAAGCAGGTAAGGATTGGGATAGATGCCGATTTTATCGAAGCTCCTGTTGGCCACAAAAGTGCTGCGGTAAATGCTTTCACTAACGAGCTCCTTGAAGTAATTTTCAAACCAACCCGCTATCAGATCATTTACATACCGCTCAGTTTTGACAACATGGAGCAAAATCTTGAAACAAAAAATACTGCGCTCATCGTCTCTTCCAAAGAGATGCTCTACCTTGCCAAAAAAGAGTTCTCCTTCTCCAGCATGTTCCTATCCCTTGGCGATGTATTCATCACCAGGCGAACCATGCAAGTGACCAGCTTTTCTGATTTTGAGGGGAAGATCATCTCCCTTCCCACAAGATCAGAGCTCATCCCTTATTTCGCCCCTTTCAAAGACCTCCAGCTAAACTTCTATACCTCTATCCCTCAGACACTCGAAAATCTAGTTTCTGGGAGGGCTGATGGAGCCATGATACCATACCTGGAGCTCTCCTCCAATTTTGGAGTAGAGTATCAGCGTCTCTTAAAAGTCAGCAAAGAAAGATATACCGATAGAGGCCTTCGTCTCCTCTCCCTCAAGGGAAAGAATATGGCGGTACTTAGAACTTTCAATAAGCGCCTAGCGGCCATGAAAGATGACGGGAGCTATGACGCTCTTCTAAAGAAATGGAACCTCACTTTATAATCTAATCACTAACATAGCAGCGATCTGATTCTTCAAACTCCGTTCGAATACGTTTTAGCTCTTCCTTATTGATAGGGCATGGCTTAATATTCCAGATCTTCTCTGCATAATTCTTCACCGAGACATCAGAAGAAAAGGTTCCCATCGAGGCAATATTCCAAAGGCACATCTTCGCCCACTTCTCCTTATCTTGATAGAGATCTGCCACCCTATCTTGTGCTGCGATATAGCCTGGCAAGTCACCAAGAACTAAATATCTATCTCTATTCTCCCCAACCATCAAGGAATCATAGATATCTTTAAGAACTTTATCTTCCGCCTCATTCTCTACCAAAGAGCCATCACGAAGACGCTCCATCGCTTCACGAACCTCTGCATGCTCTTGCAAGATTTTATCAGGATCATGTGTCCCCTCTTGCGAAATTTTATTCACCTCATCAGAGGAATATCCAAATAAGAATGGCCAGTGTTCATCGCCCACCGCTTCACGCATCTCCACATTAGCTCCATCATCGGTTCCAATGGTAAGTGCCCCATTCATTGAAAGTTTCATATTACCCGTTCCTGAGGCCTCCATAGAAGCGGTAGAAATCTGCTCCGATAAATCTGCTGCAGGGATAATAATCTCTGCCTTAGAAACATTATAATTCTCAATATAGGCTACTTTCAGCTTCTCTCGAATATGTTCATTACCATGAATTTTTCGTGATAAAATATAGATCAAACGGATGATATTTTTTGCCATCTCATATCCAGGCGCCGCCTTACCACCAATTACAATCTTTCTCTTGATCTTCACAGAGCTTGGATCATTTTTCAAGCGATTATACAGCACAATGATATGCATACAATTCATCAATTGCCGTTTATATTCATGAATACGCTTGATTTGCACATCAAACAAGGCCTCATTATCAAAAAAGAGCTCATTCTTTATCTCTTCTTCTGTATGCCCCTTCTCTTGCATGAAACACTCAAGGGTACGTACGAGGCGCTCTTTATTATCCTTCTTGATCTGCAAAAATCTTTGCCACACTTCTTCTTTATCAATATGCTCCTTGAGCTTCTCTAGTTGGGACAAATCAGTAATCCACCCCATCCCAATACAATCGATCAACAAGGCTGAAAGGCCAGGATTGCATTTATACAGCCACCTTCTTTGCGTTACTCCGTTAGTCACATTGACAAATTTATCAGGCATCATCTCTGTAAAATCTGCAAAGAGCTTTTCTTTAATAATCTCCGTATGCAGAGCAGCTACGCCATTCACTTTATGTGATCCTACGATTGCCAAATTGGCCATCTTAATTCTTCCTTCCTCAATAATAGACATGCGGCGCACTTTTTCTTCATCATTAGGATAGGTGCTACGAACTTTATCACAAAACATCTGATTCAGACGTTCAATAATATGGAATTGTGCAGGTAAAATCTCCTTAATATGCTCCTGATCCCACACCTCCAAAGACTCTCTCAAAACAGTATGATTGGTGTAACTACACACCTCTTGTACTATCTCTAAAGCCTCTCCAAACTTGTGCTCATGATCTTTAGTGAAAATCCGGATTAATTCTGCGATAATAAGTGCTGGATGAGTATCATTAATCTGGATACGCACCTTATCACGGAAATTATCCATGGTTTGATACACATCCATATGTTGACGAATGATATCTTGCAAAGAAGCAGAAACAAGCAAAAACTCTTGCTTGATCCTCATAATAAATCCAAGCATATTCTTATCATTTGGATAGAGTACGTCGGTCAAAGAAGTATTAATCACAGCATCAGCAATATCGCCATCATTAAAGCTCTCAATAGAAAAGTTCGCAGGCGATTCCTTCGTAGTCCACAAACGAAGAGTGAGCGCTGAATAATCATCATCTCCACCAAATCCCACGATTGGAATATCATAAGGAACTGTACGCACATCTTGATGGTTCGCAAGATTATGCACCATCTCATCATGCTTATTCTTCTTCTCAATTAAAGATCCATGATATTCAACAGTTGTTGCCCAGCTATCTCGACGAAGCTCCCATGGATACTCATTTAACAACCAACGATCACTTCGCTCAATTTGCACCCCTGCCCACAAACTCTGCTCAAAAATACCATATTGATAACGAAGGCCATACCCCATTACAGGATAATGGTGAGTCGCTAAAGAATCTAAAAAGCAAGCAGCAAGACGTCCAAGGCCACCATTACCTAAACCTGGCTCTGGCTCTGTTACCAAAATCTGCTGAAAATCTTTTCCTAAATGATTCAACACCTCCCGCACCAAGTCAATATTGGAGATGTTAATGATGTTGTTCAAAGAGATTCTTCCAGGAAGCCACTCCAGCGATAGATAATACACTTTACGTGCTTTCTCCATCGAAAAAGTGTGCGCAGCAGCTGCCCAGTGCACCATCACTTGTTCTCTTAACACAAAAGCAAGAGCACGATATATCTCCCCATCGGTTGCCTCTTGAAAAGTCTTTCCCATCATCGAAATAATATAGTGCTTTACCTGCTGAGCCATCATTTTTGCATGGACATCGAGATCTTGTTTTTTCAAAAGGAATCTCCTACTAATAAAAAGGTATGAATATTTTTTAGGTATAACAAATAAATAATTTTAATCCTAATAGAAACAATAAAAATTCAGGAATAAAAATTCTTAGCTTTAATAAATATAAGGAGCAATAAAAAGCTCCTCACCCTTGACTCAGAGCTCCTCAGACACAATCCGCATAACACAAAAATACTTTTTAAAAATAACGAATAATTGTTAGATAATATTTCTTAATAGATTTATAAATATCAATGCATATTGTAATTAATAGCTACGATGATCTACTATTACTCGCACCATAACCACAACAAAGGGAGAGAAAATATGGACATGCAAATAAATCATCAAAACGGGCCAAGAACACCAGAAAGAGCCCAAGACAACAATCACCATGCTCAACAATGGGCACCAGAAAGAAAAGATGTACGAGCAGTTGCGTTAAGAGCTATGTATCAAGGACAACCAACTCCAAGCGTTGTTAAAAGACTAAATTTTGTTATTGCTCAAGATCAAGCATAAATAAAAACTTGCTCCTATTTCTTATTCTTAAAATGTAGAAATGGGAGCATACACACACATAAAAATAACAAAGGATAATACTCATGGATATGCATACACCTCCAGCACAAGGAGTTCAGCATTTTAACGCTCCCCCAGCAGTAGGAAGAAATACCGGAATACACAGACAAAACGGAGCGTTAGCTGGAGGAGCACACTTAGAGTCTCCTGAAGAGCAAGGCGCACCTATAAACCCTGTAATTCTTGCTCAATTACGACAAAGAATACAAGCAGCAAATAATTTACCCTTGCCAGCACAACTAGCTGGTCCAAGAACACCTGGAGCAGAAAGCCCAGATAATATATTTTTTGCTATCCTTACTCCAGAAGGAACCAATATTCACACTCCTCTTGCTGGGCGTATGGGTAGAGGGATCCACACTCCACAACGTACTAGAGCTAGAAGAAGACTATTCCCGGAATAATCGTAAATCTATTCATCTACAAGCGAAAATAGAAAAACCTTGCTCCTATTTCTCTCATCAGACATGGTGAGAGGAAATAGGAGGAAGCGATGCATAGGCCATCATCTACCATTCCACATATCGATGTAATTCATGAACTTGATGAGGCATTAGAGCCCATCTTAGCAAGCATAGAGCCTCTTCACGCCTACTTCTACTCCCTCTCCAGCAAAGCCAAAAAGAAAGATCGACTAAAAGCCACTGCTTTTTATTTTGTACTCGAGCATATGTGGTCGAAGGAAACAGCACTTGATGTGATCTTACCCTTCTACAGAGATGTGACCTACATGCTGATCGTATTCTCCGAGATTGAAAAATATCGAGACGATTTTATTGCCTACAAATCCCTTCACGGGCTTACCCTCACTGCGATTGCGCTGAAAAACAATATCGCAGATATCTCCGCAGATATCAATAATATTAAGGAGAAATCCGTTGACGTCACCTCTAAGATGTTGTGCAAAAGACTTTTCCATTATATTGAGAGTGTAAGAGCCCTTATAGAAGAGCTTATCTCTCTAAAAATCATACTGTTAGAGGATATCACCACTCAAAAAGAGCTTTTTCTAATGAAAGAGCCCCTCGATTTAGAAAGAGATCTAGAGTAAAATCTATAATTATTGAAATTATTACTATATTATGTTATAATAGACTCGATTTAATTAGAGTTTTATTATGGAATCATACGGTACTTTTCATACAAATATACCATCTTTAAGTAATAGCAGAGCAAGAACAACCTCACTTCAAGGCCCAACTTCAGGAAAAACTGCTGGAATCTCTGCTGGCCTGTTTGCTCTTCTTGATGCAAAACCTTTAATAAAAAGAGCTAGACATGCCCGCATAACTAAGAGCACAGAAGGAACATTTCACGCATCCCTTGATATTGCAGGACTACCCACAAAAGTAATAATTTCTCTTCTATCTTGTGCTAAGCAGATCATCGAAAAAATAAAAGTATCAAGCAGTCTAATCAAAGCTAGCTTAGGGGCTGCCCTATCGGGAGTACTTATTGTACTTACCATTTTGAGTGCTATCTACCTTGTAATTGAAAGTATTCGTACTGTAGTAGAATTAGTGAAATCTCTACGTTTTCATGCCAAAGAGCAAATCGATAAAACACTCTCTATACTAGAAAAGCTTACGCTATCCGGGGATAGGGATCTTGAGCAGGTGCAAGAATATATCGCAGCAAATAGAATCGTTATTGACAGTCTTTTAGAAGACTTTCAAGGTATGCGATTGACTGGATCCATAAATAAAAAACTTCTACAACTAAAAGCAATCATTCTGCAAAGAAAAATCGCGCAGCTTTACCATCAATATGTAAGTAATGAAGCAGAACCTAAAAAAGCAGACTACCTAGGCAGACGAGTAGGAGCAAACACTGTAGACGCTTTTAAAACAGCAGCTTCCGCTATAGATGAATATGATCCTCATGATCCTATTAGTCCAAAGAATCTCTTGGAGGTCACATTTGAAGAGGATTTAGAAGATTTTATTAGAAGAGGAACCAATATTTTATCCTTTTTAGAAAGACAAAGAAAAAAAGTATTAAAAATTCATACTCTTTCTGTTGCGACACTTGCAGTAACAGCCTTAGCTCTTACAACGCCAATAGCTCATTTGGCTGTTTCTACTAGCGCCCTAGTAGCTATCTCCGTAGGAGCAGGCGTTGTTTCAGGAGCAAGAGGTTTTGCTATTAATACCTACCTAGAACATACAGGGGAAGGAATCAATCCAAGACTTGCTATCCCAAAAATCCTTTGCGCAAAAGAAGGTGAGAGTAACTTTAGCATCTGGAAAGGCGCAAGCACCGCAAAGAAAGTAGCTTATGTAATAATATCTATCCTCACAGCAGGATTGCTTGTCGGATTTGATGCACTCTATAAAAGTAGCCTTATCACAAGACTAAGAGGACGAGCTGATCGGTTTGACCACATAAATGCCACCTATTCTTTAGAAAATATGACCATACCTTCTATTATGGAATAATTCTATTTCGGTTAAATTCCCCATTATGATTGCTTAAAGGTATGAACGATACCATTTTTGTCCTAAACTGCGGAAGCTCCTCCATCAAATTTCAGCTTATAGAGCCTCATTCTCATGAGGTTATCCTGAAAGGTCTTGCTGAAAATATAGGTAGCAAGAGATGTCAAATCAAGCATGCAGGTGGGACTCTATCCTTGCCCGGCACCGGATATGAGGAGGTTATAGCTGCTATTTTAGAGCTTTTACAACCTTATCAAGCAGACATCAAAGGGATTGGGCATCGAGTAGTTCATGGTGGGGAACATTTTTCTGAATCAGCCCTTATCACCGATGAAGTGATTGCCAAGATAAAAGATTGCAATAGCCTTGCTCCCCTGCACAACCCTGCCAATCTAAAAGGGATAGAAATTTTCCGAAAGAGCTTTCCAATGCTACCAAATGTTGCGGTATTTGATACAGCCTTCCACATGAGCCTTCAAAAACAGGCCTACTTATATGCCATTGCCTATGAGCACTATGAAAAATTCCATGTAAGAAGGTATGGCTTTCATGGCACCTCCCATCGATTCATTACCATGGAAGCAGAAAAGCTCCTCCCTCATGCGAAAAACATTATCATTGCTCACCTAGGAAATGGCGCCAGCGTCTGTGCAGTGAAAAATGGCAAAAGCGTAGATACTTCCATGGGATTTACCCCGCTAGAAGGGCTAGTCATGGGTACACGTTCCGGTGATATAGATCCTGGGATGCTCCCCTTCCTTGGAAAGAAGCTAGACCTTAACACAGAAGGCCTTCTGCAGATGTTAAACAAGGAAAGCGGTCTACTAGGAATCTCTGGTATCTCTAGTGATATGAGACTCTTAGAAGAGGAGATGGAAAAAGGAAATAAGCAAGCCACTCTTGCTATTGAAATTTTTTGCTACCGCCTTGCAAAGTATATCGCTAGCTATGAAGTGCCAACCGGTGGTGCAGATGCCCTTATCTTCACAGGTGGAATAGGGGAAAATTCTCCCCTCATTCGTAAAAAAGTAATAGACCTACTACCGAGCTTTACGCTCGACACAAAGCTTCATCAAAATCTTGCTAGAGGGCAAGCAGGAATTATCTCCAGCAAAGGTAAAACTATTGGCGTTATCCCAACCAATGAAGAATTACTAATTGCAAAAGATACAGACGATATACGGAGGAAGCTATGAGAGATGTTATCTTAATCGCTCCTACCTGTAAAGATGTTGGCTTACGATCCACTGCTCTTGCCATTGAAAAGAGTCTAAAAAAAGAAGGTAAAAAAGCCCTCCTGCTCTCCCCTTTTGCCAGAAAAGGAGAAAAAGATCCCACCAAACTCCCTGCTGCCTTTGTAGAAAGATTGCTAAGTGAAAAAAAAGAGGAAAAGATACTCGATCATGTGGTGGGATATGTTGCTATCCATGCAAAAAAAGATTCCCTTGTTCTCATAGAAGGTTTCCCCTACCTTCACGACCACACTTTTGCCTCCCACCTTAACAACCGCATTGGCGCAGCCCTTTCTGCAAGAGTGATCTTTGTTACCACCTTGCGAGGGCATAAAATGGAGGCACTTAAGGATCATTTACTCATCACAAAAGAGCGATTCTCCTCTATCCCAAAAGAAAATATTATAGGATACATTCTCAATAAAGCAGGGGCTCCAGTTGATGGATATGGAAATACAAGGGTAGATCTTTTTGACCCTATAAAAGAAGAACCCCTTTCTAAAGACTCCCTAAAAAACTCCCCTTTTCCCCTTCTCGGAATCATCCCATGGGAAAGATTGCTCATGTCTCCAAACCCAAAA
The DNA here is from genome assembly GCA_022600215.1 of bacterium. GTDB lineage: Bacteria > Chlamydiota > Chlamydiia > Chlamydiales > 2-12-FULL-49-11 > JAJACQ01. The sequence goes on along the minus strand of JAHZKV010000012.1, from coordinate 9,048 downwards.
ACCATTGAGCAACATCTAAAAGCAACGCCTTTGAATCAAAAAGCTTACAAAAATCCCTCTATCCTCCATTTTATCTTAGCAGCGGCAACCGTAGAAACGCTCTCGCCTCTTCTAAAAAAAGGAGTGATGATCTTAACCTCTGGAGATCGATCAGATATTATTATCGCCACCTGTATGGCTTATGTAAATGGAATTGAGATATCTGGGCTTGTCCTAACAGGCGGTCATACACCTAGCCAAAACACTTTAGACCTTTGTAAAAAGGCAATGGATAAAGGACTTCCCATCCTTTCGGTGGAAACAGATAGTCTAAGAACCTCGATTGCTCTACAAAATATGACTCCACATAGCCAAGAAAAAGAACTTCTAGCTAAAATCGTCGACCACATCGCAAAGAAATTGGATATGAAAAAAATAGCTCAGATGAAAAAAAGCACAGAGCTGCTCATGTCCCCCACTGCATTTCGCTACCATTTAATAGAAAAAGCAAAAAGCAAAAAAAAGACCATTGTCTTACCTGAAGGCGATGATATACGTATTATTAACGCAGCCAACGCCTGCATGGAGAAAAAGATCGCAAAGATCGTCCTCCTTGGTCAAAAAAAAGAAATAGAAGCTCTTTGTAAAGAGCATAACACCTCTTTACACAAAGAGATAGTAATACAAAATCCTGCCACCATTGCAAAAAATTATATCGATGACCTTGTTGCCATTCGTAAGCACAAAGGGATGACAGAAGAAATGGCAAAAAAATCCCTCACAGATCCCATCGTAGTAGGGATGATGATGCTAGAAAAAGGAGAGGTAGATGGCCTAGTAGCAGGTGCTAATACCACCACTGCAAATGTGGTGAGCCCTGCTCTAAAAATCTTAAAAACGGCAAAAGGTGCAGCACTTGTCTCCTCTATCTTCTTTATGTGTCTTCCCACCGAAGTAGTAGTTTACGGAGATTGCGCTGTTAATTTAAATCCAACAGCAGAAGAATTAGCAAATATTGCTATCCAAAGTGCTGCCTCTGCTAAGCAATTTGATATCGATCCAAAAGTTGCCATGATCAGCTACAGTACTGGTTCTTCCGGGTTTGGTGAAGAGGTAGAAAAGGTGAAAAAGGCCACAAAATTGGTTCAAGAGCAAAAGGTAGACTTCCCTGTAGATGGCCCCCTTCAATACGATGCGGCAGGAGTACCAGATGTTGCTAAAATAAAAGCACCAAAAAGCAAAGTTGCTGGAAAAGCTACCGTTTTTATCTTTCCAGATCTCAATACAGCAAATACCACCTATAAAGCAGTCCAAAGAACAGCCGGGGTATTATCAATAGGACCTGTGTTACAAGGACTTAAGAAACCGGTAAATGATCTCTCCCGAGGAGCAACGGTGGATGATATCATCTATACTATCGCTATCACTGCCATTCAAGACTCCTAACTTACTAACATAAAACATGTTACAGCCATACTGTAAAGTGTTTTATTTAATTTAAACACTAATTATGTTATAATAAACCCATAAAATAAGATCAGGGAATTATATGATATCAATAAAAGATGCTGGAGTAGCTTTAGATGTAATAGCAAAGGGATTAAAGCCCTTAACTGCCGAAGCCGCTAGTTATGTTAAATCAAATACAACGGAAAAAAATGAACTCTATGAAAAGTTTATAAGTATAGTAGTAAATAAAGGCCCATTAAAACCTCTTCTAACCTTCCTCCAAAAATACAAAGTGCTCTATACAAGCGATGCTCTCACTAAGGTAGATGCTAAAACTAGAATGCTAGTGGAGGCTAAGTTTCTTAAGAAGAGCCGCTCTTTGCTAAAAAAGGCAACGATATTTCTACTTCACCTAGAACTGCTCACTACTTATAGAACTTATTCTACTGAACAAGATAGACTAGGGCAAAGTCTGCAAAATGGGGTAGCAACACTGGAAACACTGATGCAAAGAATCACGAAAAGTCTAAGATCTTCCCCAGCCAGCTCACCAACATCTGTTACTCAAGCAGCTATCTAAATACTAAGTCAGATCAATCGATTCAGAGATCAAATCTTCTAATAAATGAAGAGCATGATCGATACGGTTTTTTTCCTTATCATGAATATGCTTTTTTCTACGAAGAAGCGTATCAATAATCCTTTCCAAATCATCTACCGCTTTCTCTCCAAGGGTACGAAGAGATCGTTTATCCCCTAAAATAGGCATATACTCTTCAATGCGATCCAGCATCTCTCTTTGCTTCTCCCCTTTATAAGAGTCAATGATTGAAAATTTCATCTTCTCTGGAGCTTTACGAGAAGCAAGCACATAACTTACTTTCACTGGCATTTGCTTCATCTTTGTTTTTAATTCTTCTGAAGGAAGAGATGAGTAAAGCTCATAGTAAGCCATAGCGTTATATGCTGTCTTTTTTGCATTAAAAGCCATAGAGAGCCAGGTAGTAAAACCAATACCTTCTCCACCATGTCTTTTAAAAATATCACGCACGGCACAAATTCTCTCGCCAACTAAAATCACAGCCTGCTTTTGAATGGCTTTTAACTCCGAAGTAATTTGGACCAGTTGAGAAAAATCCCTATCCATCTCCTCTTCATGATCCGAATGCAAAGAGCTCTCTTCAAAGATCATCTTCAAATTATGCACTTCGCTCTCTCCTAGCTCATGAGGATCAAACATGGCACGAAAGCTATTGTGCGGCACCACCTGCTGCTTTGGAGCATCAGGAGATTTTGGTATATCCTTTTTCCTCAATGCTAAAAATTTTTTTGCCAACAAATTTGCTTTAGACATGTACCGCCTCCAAAGATTTCTTCTTCTCTTTTTCTCCTGTTATCCTCTTCATCACCTCTGCAGCCAATCTCTCATAGTCATATGCCGCTCGTGACTCAGGATAAACATCGCACACAGGCTTCCCACGAAGCACTGCTCTAGATACGCAAATATCTCTTCGGATTTTGGTATCAAATAACTTATCTGGGAACGCCTGATCAATCGCATTGACAAATGCTTGATTAGTTGCTCCTCTTTCATCCCAAAAAGAGAGCACTACACCCAAGATTTCTAAATTATGATGGTTACCAATCTTTTCATGGTATTCCTGCAGACGATTTAGCGCTAAAATACTATATGGTTCAGGAACTGCTGCAATCATCGAGTAATTTGCTGCAAAAAAAGCACTTTGGGTAAGCCATCCTAAGCTTGGCGGGGTATCAATAAAGACAAAATCATAATCCAAGCCAGCTATTGCTTTTCTTAATCTTTCATGCCCATACAAATCATTTACAATAGGAGCCGTTGCCTCTACGCCATCTAAATATACGTTTCCAGGAACTACATCGAGTCCTTTAATATGAGATTGCTTGATCACCTCTTGTATCGTTTTTTCTTCACGAAGCACCGCAACCATCGTATCTTCTTCATCAGAGCTAAAACCAAGTCCCGTGCTCAAATTTGCCTGTGCATCAAAATCAATTAACAACACTTTTTTATGAAACTTTTTCGCTAAAAAAACTCCCAAGTGCATCACTGTAGAGGTCTTTGCTGTCCCCCCTTTAAAACTACAACAAGCAATCGTATGCATACAAATCTCCGCTAGATACAAAACAAAATCGTAGCATACCGTTTTTCCCATCATGGGTCAACTCTTTTAATCTAGAAAAAAATTACATATAGAAACATAAGTGCATTTATACATTTGCTATAATCGACAAGGAATGTTATTAAGAAATTTAGTCTAGATTTTATCTAAAGAGTATGATAGATTGAGAGTCCTTATTTTTGGAGAAACACTATGAACCTGAAAAAAACCTCTGTATTCCTTTTTTTTGCTTTAAGCGTATTCCTAGCCTCCTGTACTGGCAGCAATAGCACCATCTTAAATGGTCTAGAAGAAAAAGAAGCCAATGTTATTGTAGTATTCTTAGAAAGTCGAGGCATCAAAGCAAATAAAGTAGAAGCTAAAGCCTCCGGTGCTGGCGCAGAAAATACTATCGCTAAATTTAATATCGAAGTCTCTTCTACGCAAAGTGTTTCTGCTATGTCACTACTCAACCAAAACGGGTTACCACAAAGACATGGAACCACCCTTCTTGAGCTTTTTGCCAAAAGTGGGTTTATGTCCACCGACAAAGAAGAGACCATCCGCTATCAAGCAGGCCTGGCCCAACAGCTAGAGAATGTTATCTTAATGATTGATGGCGTCATCGATGCAAATGTTCAACTCTCCTTTCCCGACGCAAATGAAGACTCCATCAGTGAGTCTAGCAAAAAATTCCCTACAGCCTCTGTATTTGTAAAGCACCAGGGCGTGTTTGACGATCCAAATAGCCACCTTCCCCTAAAAATCAAGCGCCTTGTCTCAGGAAGCGTTCAAGATATGTCCATTGATAATGTAACGGTCGTATCAGATAGATCGAGATTTACCGATGTTTCTCCTGCAGACTCCCTCGAGGTAAACCCTATAGCCAAAGCAGATGAGCAAGTACGTATTTGGTCTATTACCATGAACAAAAACTCCACAGGAAAATTTAGATTATTCTTCTTCCTTCTCACTGGCATTATCATTCTTTTCGCTCTCCTTCTTGGTTGGATTATCTGGAAAGTCTATCCTGTTATTAAAGAAGGTGGTGGATTTACTAAACTCTTTAATTTAGCTCCAATTTCTCCAAAAGTGGAGAAAGCAGCAACTCCTATAGAACCAAATACCAACAATCTACCTGAGGAATAATAGATGACCTTGCAAAAATTTCTTGCTCTTCAAGAGAAATTGTCCAAGGTCTCTCCTGAAAAAAAAGCTCACCTTATCTCTTATCTTTCTCAAAACTCCCAACAAAAATTAGGTGATCCCCTATTTCCAAAAAGCTCCCTAAAAGTAGAGATGAGGGCAGATAAAATAGTTCGAAGGGTAGATGTTTCACACTTTAAAAGGTACCTAGACGCTCTTTCACCAGAAATGCGAGAATTTTATTTAAAAGCCTTCCCAAAATACAAACAAGTGGAACTTACGCCCTCTGATGCTACTTATCACGAATACAAAGCACCCTCTTTCTCTAAACAAGTATTAACGCAGCTATTTCAAGGACTTGACGGCTTTCCCCCACCAACCTTTCTTCCCCCTCACCCGATAGTCGAGGTGCTTGCTGACAAAGGAATTCCTCTGTTTGAACTAATTACTTATTTAGGATTAATTGATGTAGCTATCGAAGTTAAAAAAATTATCTCTAAGAGCACTCTCAAAAAATTACAATCTTGCTTTGATCAAAAACAAATTGCATTTCTCAACCTCTATGCAAAAAAAGAGAATATTCCATCGCTTTTGCCAATGAACTTATCTAATTTTAGCGGTGAAAAGGATCTCTTACATAAGCTTATCCAAGAACGAGGCCTCTACCGTTTTGCGCAAGGAATCAAAGACGCTCCAACCGAGTATGAATTTTTCTTCTACTATTTCTTGCCAAAAACTGTTGGCGATCAACTCTTTTCCATTTTAAGAAAAAAATCTAAATATGCCATCACTTACAAAGGATGGGAAGAAGACACAATAACTACCTGGAGATTTTTATGTACCTATTCACCTTGAATGAAAATGCAAAAATACATACTGGCAAAAAAATCCTAAAAAAAGATACTTTTTCCAAGGTAATGGAAGCAAAAGAGCTCATGGAAGAGGCAAAAAAAGAAGCTGAGAAAATCATAGAGAAGGCCCATCAAGATGGAAAAGAAATACACAAAAAAGCAGAGCAAGATGGGTTTAATAAAGGTCTAGAGCGTTTTAATGAACATATTGTCTACTTTGATGATAAAATAAAGCTCATTCGCCACGAAGCGCAAAAATCCCTCCTTCCCCTCTTACAAAAAACTACCCAGAGAATTGTGGGAGAAGCCCTCAAAGATCACCCTGCGATCGTAGTGGATATAGTCACAGAAGCGATAAAAAATGTCACCACTGCCAACGAAGTAAAAGTCTTTGTGCACAAAGACGATCTTGCCACCTTGGAAAAAAACAAAGAGACATTCAAAAAGCTATTTGAACACCTAGACATCTTCTTGATAGAAGAGAGGGAGGATGTCGAAAAAGGGAGTTGCATCATCCAAACAGAGAAGGGCATCTTAAACGCAAATCTTTCTAGCCAATATGCTGCGCTAGAAAAAGCACTACAAAAGACTAAGAAATAAATATTTGAAATACCTTTACAAGATTATTCTATCTTTGTAGCATAATTCTATTTTTAGGAGATTGTGTTATGAAAATATTTATGCTGGCTTTTTCACTGCTTTGCCTTGGGAGCATTCAATCCAAAGAAATAGAAGAAATATTTACAGAGCTCTACCATACCAATGCATGGAAATCTTGGCCTGAAACAAAATCTGGGGAAGGTTCTCTTTTAAAAAACACAAAAAACATCAGAAAAGTTCTCCCTATAATTATCCAAAAATACAACATACAATCCATTCTAGATCTACCTTGCGGAGACTTCAACTGGATGCAAAAAATAGATCTTAGCAATATTAAATACCTTGGTGGTGATATTGTTCAGGCATTAGTAGAAGATAATCAAAAAAAATATAGTACATCCACTATTTCCTTCTCCCACATTGATGCTGTCAAATATGTCCCAAAAGGCTACGACCTAATAATTTGCCGAGACCTCTTACTCCATTTAAGCTATGAAAATATATTCAAAGTTATTTCCAACATAAAAAATAGCAATGCTAGATATTTGTTACTCTCTTATCATCAAATAATAGAAAGGGTAAACGGTGATATTGAAAATGGAGATGCCAGGTATATAAATGTTACTCATCCTAGGTATGGCCTAGGAGATCCCCTTTTTAGCTTTTATGATGACTTTGACGTAAGGCATATGGGCCTTTGGGATTTGAGAAAACTTAACTAACAAGAATTTCTTATCAGTTGCGAAACAATCCAATATAGGCTATAACAGTTTGGTATGAGCTTTCTTAGACGTAACTATATTTTCTTTTGTATCGCGCTTCTGCTCTGTTTACCTATATTGGGTTATGCAGATGATGGTACCATTGCGCAAAAAGTAGGTTCCACTACGGATGTACAGCAACCTCCGCTGGTAACAAAAGTTGCAGTGATAGCAGCGATGGCTATTTTACCTTATGTTGTTATGCTCCTTACCTCCTTCCTAAAAATGGTAGTTGTCTTGTCTCTCCTTCGTCAGGCCATTGGAGTACAGAACTCCCCCCCAAACCAGGTGATCAATGGGATGGCTCTTCTCATGTCTATTTATGTGATGTTCCCTACAGGTCTTGCCATGTATGAGGCGGGAGGAAGCTATATACAGAAAAATGCTCCAGCAAATGGAGAGGTCTTTACCACACAATCTGCCGAATATATTGTTGGGGTGGTAGAGAGAACCAAAGAACCCCTTCGTAAGTTTTTAGTAAGAAACTGCTCCGTAAAACACCGAAACTACTTCTTTAAACTAGCAAAAAAGAAATTTCCCCCTTCCTTTAGAGAGCAGCTACATCCTACCGATTTTATTGTATTAATCCCCTCCTATATCACCTCTCAGGTAAAAGGAGCATTTGAGATTGGCGTATTGATCTACCTCCCATTTTTCGTAGTTGATCTTGTTGTTTCCAATGTCCTTTTAGCAATGGGAATGATGATGTTATCACCTTTGACTATTGCGCTCCCTCTTAAGCTATTACTTCTAGTGATGATTGATGGATGGACACAAGTAGTTCAAGGAATTGTTTTATCCTATAGGTAGTGTATGTTTCATGCAGAAATTGTCCAATTAGCTTACAGAGCGTTGCTTCTCATTCTAATCCTCTCTGGCCCACCAATCCTGATTAGTATGATTTTTGGACTAACTGTCGCCATTTTTCAAGCAGCTACTCAGATTCAAGAGCAAACACTCTCTTTTACGGTAAAACTAGTAGCTGTGATCATGACCCTATTCATTATGGGAAGTTTTTTGGCAGGACAAATCTTTCAATTCGCAAACTCCATCTTTATGAACTTCTATAAATGGAGCATGTAAACCAATGGATGCGGGGTTTTTGAATTTACTTTCCCATGTTCAAGGGATGGACTACAATACCCTTTGGAAGCTTTTGCTTCTTGGATTTATGCGACTTGCCCCTATTTGTGCTATTGCCCCTTTTATGGGAGCAAAACTCATTCCTATCATGGGACGCGTAGGCTTTGCCCTCTCCTTAAGTGTTGTTTTCCTCCCAACTATCTTAGTTACTAAAGGGCCAAATATAGAAATGGCCTCTACCCTCTTTGTTTTTTACTCCCTTAAAGAGCTGACCATCGGATTTATTCTCGGCTACCTTGCCTCTATTCCCTTTTTTGTCGCCCAAAGCTCTGGTATTTTTATTGACTATGCCCGTGGAGCCTCCTCTATGATGGGGCAAGATCCAACTACACAATCGCAAGCCTCCCCCATTGGAATTATGATGAACTACTATTTAATCGTCTTATTTTATGCACTTGGTGGACCTCTCTTATTTTTTGATGCTATTAGCACTTCCTTTGAGGTAGTACCCGTTGACGGCTTCTTTCCACATGTATTTTATGCTAAAGACAATCATTTTTGGACAACGATGCTTGATATTTTAAATCAAGTTTTCAGCATGGGTGTACAGCTTGCAGCCCCTTCTTTGGTTGCTATCTTAATGGCTGAATCATTTTTAGGAATTGCAAATCGTTTAGCACCTAATGTACAAATTGCCTTTTTAGGAATGCCCCTGAAATCCCTCCTTGGACTTTCCCTCTTATGGGCAGGATGGTATGTCATTGCTCATAAACTTGGGGACTACTCCATCGAATGGATTACAGCCTTAAACAAACTCGTCCCTTTCTTACAAAAATAAAGCTCAACTTACATTGATTTTTAATTTCCATACAATTATTACAAAATTGTAGAGATTTATTTTCGGAAAATCATGGTAACTAAGAAATTTCAAACTTTTAGCGCAGCAGCAGCACTTTTCGTTCTCTCTAGCACCGCACTTGCTGCTACTACCGCCCGTCCTCCCTATAAAATACCCATTGAAAAAAGGACCTTCCCTCT
>JAHZKV010000111.1 GCA_022600215.1 bacterium | reverse complement strand
CATCTCCTTTAATTTCCTCTACCTCTGCATCTTCAATGTCGTCAGCTTTTTTGCTGCCAGCATTTTGATGGGTATAGGTACGTTGCTTAGCTTCGCCTTCTGCTTCAGGGCCAGCTCCTGCTGCTTCTTCAGCGCCTGGTGCGCCGCCAGCGGCGTTTTGCATAGACTCTCCAATTTTTTGGATTGTCTGGTTCAGCTCATCCTTAGCAGTCTTGATTTTATCGCTATCATCGGTTTTGAGAGCTTCTTTCGTGGCCTCAATTTTTTCCTCAATAGCTTTTTTCACGTCTGCAGGGATTTTGTCTGCGTAGTCTTTTAAAGATTTCTCTGCTCTAAAGACGAGGGCATCTGCTTCGTTCTTTAGATCGATCTTTTCACGAGACTTTTTATCCGCTTCTTTGTGAGCTTCTGCATCATTCACCGCTTTATTGATTTCATCTTCTGATAGGCCAGAGGATGCTTCAATACGGATTTTTTGCTCTTTATTCGTAGCTTTATCTTTTGCAGAAACATGTAAGATACCGTCTGCATCGATATCAAAAGCTACCTCAATTTGCGGTGTGCCGCGAGGAGCTGGTGGGATATCAGCAAGATCAAAGTTACCAATTTTTTTGTTATCAGATGCCATCTCTCTCTCTCCTTGAAGAACAGAGATAGTAACAGCTGGCTGATTATCAGCAGCAGTAGAAAATACCTGCTTTTTCTGTGTTGGGATAGTGGTGTTTCTGTCGATGATTTTTGTCATCACTCCACCCATTGTCTCAATACCAAGAGATAGAGGAACAACGTCTAGAAGAAGAACATCTTTCACATCGCCAGTAAGAACGGCACCTTGAATAGCTGCACCAATTGCCACAACCTCGTCAGGGTTTACCCCTTTATGAGGCTCTTTCCCAAAGATTGCCTCTACTTTTTCTTGTACCATTGGCATACGAGACATACCACCAACTAAGATCACTTCATCAATCTCAGAGGTTGATACACCAGCATCTTTTAGTGCTTTTAGGCAAGGCTCTTTAGTTCTCTCTACAAGAGCTCCAGCAAGGCTTTCATATTTTGCACGAGAAAGGGTAAGGTTCAAGTGTTTTGGACCGTCATTGCTCATCGTAATAAATGGCTGATTGATCTCTGTACTTGGTGTTCCAGAAAGCTCGATTTTTGCTTTTTCAGCAGCATCACGAAGCCTTTGTAGCGCCATTTTATCAGTAGATAGATCGATACCATTTTCTTTTTTGAACTCTTCTAGGATCCAGTCAATGATCACTCTATCAAAGTCATCACCACCAAGGCGAGTATCACCATTGGTTGCAAGCACTTCAAATACGCCATCACCAATCTCTAGGATAGATACATCGAATGTACCACCACCAAGGTCATATACAGCGATCTTTTGATCTTTTCCTTTTTTATCCAATCCGTAAGATAGGGCAGCGGCGGTAGGCTCGTTGATAATACGACGAACGTTTAGACCTGCAATTTTACCTGCATCTTTAGTAGATTGTCTTTGGGAGTCGTTGAAGTATGCAGGAACCGTAATTACTGCTTCTGTTACTTCTTCTCCTAGATATTCTTCTGCGGTTTGCTTCATTTTAGACAAAACAGCTGCACCCATTTCTTCTGGGGTGTATTGCTTATCGCCCACTTTAATGGCAACTTTTCCACCGCTTCCTTCTACGATAGTGTAAGGAACAGAGTCTTTTTCATTTTGTACTTCGCTAAATTTTCTTCCGATAAATCTCTTTGCAGAAGAAATAGTGTGCTCAGGGTTGGTTACGGCTTGTCTTTTTGCTGGGATACCAATTAAGCGCTCATCACCTTTGAAAGCGATGATAGAAGGGGTTGTTCTTGTTCCTTCTGCATTGGTAATCACTTTACCATCTTTTCCTTCCATGATTGCTACGCAAGAGTTTGTAGTACCAAGGTCAATTCCGATGATTTTATTACTTTTCTTTTTTGTCATATATTACCTCTTTTTATGTATTTTCTTTTGATTCCTTGGATACGCTTTTTGCAACTTTTACTTTTGCTACACGGATAATACGCTTATCCTGTTTGTATCCTTTTAATAATTCTTCTATGATCACACCTTCTTCGTGATCATTTGTTTCTACCATTTCCACTGCCTCGTGTAGATGTGGATCAAATTTCTTCCCGATGCTTTCATAGGAAAAAATACCATGGTTTTCGAGTGCGCTTTTAAATTGATCTAGGATCATTTTAAATCCAACGGCCCAATTTTTTAATTCCTCAGATAAGTTGTCAGTAAAGCTTAGTGCATTTTCTAGATTATCCATCGGTCCTAAAAAATCTTCGATGATATTACTCACGGAGTAGGAGACGAGTTCTTTTTTCTCTTGCATTAGGCGCTTTTTGGTGTTTTCCATTTCTGCAAGTGCGCGGAAATACTTATCTTTGAATTCTCCTGCTTCTTTGGTCTTTTGCTGGAGCTGCTCGCTTATCAACTCATTAGGAGAAAAGGTTTTTTCTTCTTGTTCCTTTGGTGCCTCTTCTGTAGCTGCTGTTTTTTTCTCTTTTTTTGTCATAGTCTCTCTTTGTGGGTAAGGCCAATAACTGGAAGGTCACCTGATGTGTAGGTGACTTCCTTGGATTTTGGCAAACGGTAGGTTAGTTGATATTTGTATAAGTTTTTGGTAAGGCTGTCGCTGAGCAATTTAGATGCTGTCTCAAGGAGGGCGATAAGATCTTTGTAGTTCATGCGGGAGGGCCCTAAGATGGCAATATTCCCTGCTACTTTGTTGTGAATAAAGTATGGCATACGAAGTAAGGCGCTTTTGTATGGAGGGGCAATGTGTTCTTTGAGATCATCACCAATCAGTAAATCAAGGTTCTCATTTTGATAGAGGAGGTTTTGGAGGGAGAGGTTGTTTTCAAATAAGGATAGGGTAGAAGATAGTGCTTCAGGGTCGTGAAATTCACTGTGCGTTAAAAGCTTTGCAAAACCTGCTTTATAGATATCGGGACGCTCTAAGTTGGTGTAGCTGATAAAGTGGCGCAGGATCACTTCATTGTATGCGTGCTTGGCAAAACCCTCTTCTTCTTCGGTAAGCTTTGGTTTATCGAGGGAGGTAAGGCGGTAGTGGAAGTATTCCTCCATCCTTTTGATGGAGAAGGTGCTCATATGGGTAGGGAGGTAGAGTGTTTCGGTGTGAATCAGACCAAAGTCTGTTACGATGATGCACAAAGCTCTTCCTTCATCTACTTTGGTGATCAAAATCTTAGAGATAAAGTCTCTTTCGAATCGAGGAGCGGTGATTAACACGGTGTGGGAGGTGAGGTCTGATAGTGCTTCGGTGATCTCTTGGAGGTAGGTGGAGAGTCCTCTTGTCTCTTTGCAGATTAGCGACTCTAAGAACTGCACATCGTCTTTTGGGAGCTTTTCGGGCTTATTTGATAGGAGGTGCTTGGTATAGATTCTAAGGGCTTTGTCAGTAGGAGTTCTTCCTCCTGAGGTGTGTTGTTGCTTGAGCAGGTCTTTTGCCTCTAGTGCGGCAAAGTAGTTACGAATGGTAGCAGAGCTGATGTGGTCGAACCCGTTCTCTCTTAAGGTGTTAGATCCAATGGCTTTACCTGTCGTGAGGAAAAGCTCTACAAGTCCAAGAAGAACTTCTTCCTCTCTTTCTTGCTTGGTAATGGGCTTTTTCTTCATTTTAGTCATGCTTTCTTCTCTCTATATTTATCAGTATATTTCATTAGCACTCTTTTTGCAAGAAATTTAGCACTTAAATTCAAAGAGTGCTGAGGCTCCCCTGTAGATCGGTGAAAATGAGTGGGTTAAAAATTACGCAAAGTAGTAAAGTTTATTTGAAAAACCTCTTTTTACCTTTACCTCAATACTAATTTGTATTAATGTCTTTTATTTTTTGGAGGAAAGAATGGAAGTCTGTGCAGATAACCAAAGAGGCGCTAGAGGCCCTGTTTTTGCATCAATAAGAAACAAAGGCGTAGAAGTTGTTGCTTATACTGCTTTTGCTGGGATATTTCTTGCTACAGTTCCCTTGTTTGTGGCAACAAATAAAAGGATGTGCACTTTCATTTTCGCCACCGCGTGGAGCGTAGGGGAGTATGTTTCTCCTACCTTAGCATTTGTGGTGGGAGGCTTTTTATTTCTAGCAGCTTGGTTTTTTAAGCTACCTGACACATTGGATACATGGGAAGCTTTAAAGGGAAGGCTTTGTTGTATTCGTTGATAAAATCCTTTTGTTTTTTGTCTAAACGCTCTACCATTACATGATAAAGGAGTGATCAATGTGGAAGAAAACAGAAAAGGCGTTTTTTGAAGGGGTAACACCCTCTCAGGTGTGGAACATTTGGAAAGATGTGGATCAGTGGACTGCTTGGAATGAGGATTTAGAAGGGTGCAAGTTGATGGACTCTTTTGAGACAGGGGGAACGTTTGAGCTTAAGCCTCGCGGTGGTCCAAAGGTGCAGCTTACCATTGAAGAGGCAATAGAAAATCGATCGTTCACAGATTGTTTGCATTTGCCGGGCGCAAAGATGTATGGCATGCATGAGGTAAAAAAGGTGGATGGCGGAGTAGAGCTTACTACTACCATATCAATTACAGGGATGAGCTCTGCAATGTGGGTATCGATGCTCGGAGAAAAGGTTGCAAGGAAAAGTAAAAAGCAGATGATTGCTTTAGTAGATTTGATTCAGAGCGCAAAATAGTTACATTTTTTAAAATTAGCATTGCTAAAATGTAAAAGTTTTGTTAAGGTGTGGTTTTTTATTACTTAATGGAGGAAAAATGGCACCTTTAGCAAATAGTACTTTTATATCAGCAGTTCGTAACGAGTTAAACGATATGTTTATTGATACCGTTTCTTTTAATCAACACCCTGTTTGGTTGCGTTTTTCTGTGCATGCTTGTACCGCAGCCTCCTTACCAATTACCTATCCAATGACCTGGATATATAATATGGATAAGGTTTCTAATAAAGTGTATCTAGCAGTCTTATCTATTTTTAGTGCGGCTATATGGAAGGCTTGTTTTACAAAAGCCTTAGAATATCGAGGGGCTTCAAGGCCTTCACTGGTTCATATGGTGGTTACAATTATTTGCACTTCTTCTATTATTCATAATATGGTTAGGAATCACTTTAAAGCGGAGTAGACTACTCTACTCAGTAAGTAGGTGTTATTAAGGATTATCAATAATCAGTGGGAGAACATCTACAATCGATGGTGCCCAAGAGAGCCCTTTTCCATAGACGATTTTTTGCGCAATGGAGCAAGCAATGATCGCTTTTTTGTGCATATCTGGGATGTTTTCTAAGATGCGCTCTTTGTAATTTTCTTGGAAGATAGGAAGTAGGTATTCCACAAGAGTTTTATTGAGCGGATCGCTTAAGTTATTTGGAAGGGTCGTGTTTTCTAGGTAATCGAGAATTTCGTAAGTATAAGTGTTGATTTTTTTGGAGATGTTGTCAGAGAGCTTTGTAAGGGGCACTCCATATTTTTGGTGAGATTCTAATAGCAAGGTAGCTTCATTTTGTGCTTTTTCACGGAGGAAGTGCATCACATCTTTCATCAATGCTTCTTTATTTTTGATAAACTCTTCATTTTTCATCAACAAGCTGCACAACACTTCCAGTGAGGAGCAAATTACGCCCCCTTTATTTGCAGAACTATCTTTGATGATAAGTACGTGGAGCTTTTCAAGGGCAGTGCGAGCCTCTTCGGTAAGATAGAGGTTAGCTCCTTCAACAATTGCTTTGGAAGTTGGAACTCCATTTTTATCAAGGAAGTGTTTGTAGTTTTTGATATTGAGGGTTCTTGGTCTCCCTCCACCAGGAATGAAGACATCGGTTTTCACTTGATGGAGGTTGTGGCTATACAGATGGTGGGTTTCATTTGCAAGGAGCCAATCTTCCTCTAATTTCCCATTTTTCATGAGGTAGCAAAGAGTTTCATTGCGGTCCCCAGATTTTTCTCTCTTGGTTTCTATGTCTAGGAGAAGCCCGCCATCGTGTAATTTTTTTGCCGGATAGAAACGAAGGGGTTTTTCTTTTTTGAAGAGCTGCACTAGTTCTTCTAAATCAAGTCCTTCTGGATCGTATATCGTTCCTGATACGTCGGTAATAGCAAGAAGCTTGGCTGTGTCTTTATAGAATTTGTATAGGTTATAGATCTGGTTTCCGGCAACATCTCCATCGGGGCCTCCAGAAATTTTTACCGTAAATGGATCTTTTTCTGGATTGATGCCAAGGTAGAGCAAGACATTGTGCATGTAGACATTTACTGTATAAGAAGTTACGCCATATTCTTTGTGGTTGATGCCATACTTTGGTTTGGAGGAAATAAAAGCTGCACCAAGCTTATACCCAACGCGAACAGAATAGTCAGCAATCCACTCTATCATAGAGTTGTGCATATTTTCATCGGGCCCAAGATAAATATACTCAGGGCGTTGGTGGTAATCGAGAATATCTTTAGCTTTTAATATACCATCATCATCGCAGTTGACTAAGGTCATGAGGCTAAAGATAAAAGATCGCTGAGAGGAGTATAGGTATATATTTCTTTGCCCTTTGTGGTAGGTAGAGATTTTTTCCGAGATGGCTTTTTCTTCTAGTTCTGCAAGGTGGAGCTCTTTTTGGTATACCTCTGTCTCAAAGCTCAAATCTTCAAACGGTTCAATAAAGATCACCGCTTTTGATCCCCCTTCTGGGATATCTTTGTTTTTCTTTTGCTGGGTATAGGCAAGGTTATAACATTCAGAGAAGATGTTGATCCTTTCCCAATTGGCATGTTCTAGCTTTTTAGGGAAAATGGTTCTTAGGCCACCACGAGAGAGATCTTTAAAGCGTACTTGGAAGCCAATAAAGGATTTTCCTTTGATGAAGAAAATTCCATAAGGAATCTCGGGAAATTTTTCTTTGTAATCATAACACAATGAAGTTAAGATCATTGGATCAATACGGAAGGCGATGGCACTTTTGTTTTTTCGATAGTAGTTTGTTTTTAAGGTAAAGTCGATGCAGGCAAAAGCGGTCAAAAGAATATTTTTTCGACGCACATCATGAGAGAGGTTTCCTGTGTCGATTTTTTCTACCTGCTTTAAGAAATTTTCTTTTTCTTTTTGGTATTTTTTGATGTCATAGTTTTTTGGGTCAAACTTGGTTTCAAAAGCATGGATAATGGAGCAGGTGATTTCACTATGGCGAGCAAGGGCCTCGGTGATATTTTCCTTGGAGTACATATTTACATCGGCATGGAGGAGAAGTTGGTGGGAGAGATCAATAATGCAGCGAAGCAGATTCCCTTTATTTCCTGTAAGCAGACCTGGGGAGACAAAATGATCTTCCACGACATCCCCATCAGTAAAATACTTAAGCATAGCAAGTTCACGTAAAAAATCTTCTAGATCGGTTGCTTCCCATGCGGAAATATTGTTATTACCATGGAGGGAAAGGGACATGAGTAAAATGTTGTCAGAGCTGTACGGATCGATGTAAGAGGCATTGACATTTTTCATGACGAGATGGTGGCGGAAGACAAGCTTGGAAAGTTTGTAGAGAAACTTGTACTTGTGGGTATTTTTCCATGCAAAGACAATTTGCATAGAAGGACCCTTCTTATGGGTTTTTTTCCAGTCCTCATGAAGACGTACCTCATACTGGAGGTGATCGCGTGTCTTTGCTCGATGATACATCTCTAACGTAAGCTCTAATCGCTCAGGAGTTAAAATACGCAAGTAGCGGGGGCTGATACTCTCAATGAGCTTACTCATCTTTTCCCGGGTGAAGTCGCTGTTTCTCTTATGAATATTTTGGTATATGGTGTTTAGCTCGCTTTCCTCTAAAGAAGAAAAACCCTTTACCCCATCATCTATCACGGGAGTGTAATAAATAACAGCAATACGAATCTTTTTCTTCGTCTTATAACGAGGGAGGGGGGCGTCAGATACAAAGGTTTGGTAGTTTTGGATACCAAAATAAGCATAATGCTTTAAGACTTTGAGGTCTGCGCCATGACCGTCGATACAGATTACGATGGAACAATCATTAAAATGGATTTGAGCAAATTCCCCCTGAAGCTTGAAACCCATGAGGTTGTGAACTACCGTCATGATCTGATCGTCAGAGAACTCATCGAAAAAAGACTCAGGCATATGCTCTTCGAGCCAGTGATAATGCTCTTCAAAAGTTTCCTTTTCATGAGCTAAAGCGTCGTGTATGGACTTTTTCATAACCCTTTCTTTTCCTAGAATTTGCTTCATACGCGATTTCTCGCAAACTCTACTCTAAATAAAGCGCTATATTTGTCTATATAATTATAATTTTATTATACAGGAGTGTTGATTTCTATTTTGTGTGTTGTTATATTGTTTGTATAAAATAGGTGTGAAGATGAGTGATATATATAATTTTGAATCCCAATCTGGGAAAAACTACGCTATTGCCGCAGCAGCTTGTATAGCAATAGCTACTGTGTCCTTTGTTTGTTCCAAATTGCAAGAGAATGAAGATGTTAGGTGGGTTTCGGATAAAGTAGCAAAGGTTTTTGCTGTAGTCTCTGTGCTTTTTATTGGAGCCTCTGCAGGTTATGAAATTTGCGAATTGAAAAGGCAAATAATATTGTTAGGCGGAAGTAGGGCAGATCTAAGCAATGAAATACCAAAATGTGAAGGTCCTGCTGAGAGGGTAGAGTTAGCTCAATTTGAAGATCCTGATCGTAATACGATAAAAGTATTAATATCTGTATACGTTTAGGAATCTAAGTATAAATTTGATAGCTCCACAATGTATATTGTGGAGCT
>JAHZKV010000110.1 GCA_022600215.1 bacterium | reverse complement strand
GAGGTTTTTCCTCTTCCAACCGATTCTTAGAGAAAAGATTAGTGTTAGATTTTTTTTCGCTCATTTAATTAGGCACTGTTTTGTATGGTTTAGTTTGTGATTTTAGAAGATTTGCCATTTTGGGACAAGGGGTAGAAATTGTTTCAGTGACTTACATAGGTGTTTTTTTAGAGAAAAAGGAGTGAGGAAATATGTTTTTAAAGGTGTTAGGAAAATCTTTGTTAATGTAAAATTTATCAAAAAAAGTTTGGAGGAGCTGTGAAGCAGGGATTTAAAAGGAGAGTAAGGGTTGCAGATACGGATTTAACTAAAGCTTTGTATTTTACAAGTCAATTACGTTTTGTTCAGCAAGCTTTTGAGGAGTATTTAACGGTTAATTATCCCGACGTGGCGAGGCTCTTTTTAGAACAAAAAATTGCAATGCCAATTGTGCATACAAGTAGCAACTTTTTATTGCCAATTTTTGCAGGCAATGAGTTAGAAATTAGGATTGAATTAGAATTTGGCAAAGCTTCTTATACAGTTAAAGGGATGCTAGTTCATGAAGGAAAGGAAAAAGGCAATGTAGTGATTAAGCATGCTTGTATCAACTTAAAAACTAAAAAAAGCATTTCTAGCAAAGATCTATTTCATGGTCTTTTGGAATTTTAAAGCGCTCTAACTTTGTGGCAAGAAAAGAACGAATTTTCTCTTTGGTAAGCGGGCTCTTTAGGGCTACAGAAACGATGGGTCGTTTACCCCACTTAAAATGATCTACGATTTTTACTTGCGCGCCCGCTACCGATGGATGGGCACGCAATGCAAGTTCTATCTCTTCTGGATAGATGTTTTCTCCACCTGAGATAAACATGTTATCTTTCCTTCCTTTGATAAAAAATCTCCCATCTTTTTTTTCAATGATGTCACCACTTTCGTGATATTCTTGAGAATCCCTATTTAAGTATCGAAGAAACTTTCCACACCCTTTTACTTTCAATTCTCTATCGATGAGCACTTTTCTTCTTGGTAAAAAGTGGCTAAAAGAGATGCCGTTTTTTTCAGTGTATTTTTCTACGGCAATGTGAGAGCTCATCTCTGTCATGCCATAGGTGATATAAAGCGGATACCCAGCCTTTAGGAGGTTATCTGCTAGCTCCTTTTTTATTTTACTTCCGCCCAGTAGCAAGACTTTTAAGTTTGGGTAGGATTTTTCTTTCAGTAGAGCTTGCGCTTGCGCAGGTACCATGGAAAGGTGGGTGATGATCGAAGGATCATTTGGCTCTATAGCAATGGCCCCTCCACGAAGGAGTGCGCGCATCACAAGACTTAGTCCTGCAACGTGACAAAGAGGTAGATTGAGCAGGTAGACATCGCCTGTGGAAAGCCGAAGAGCTGGATGAGTGGCGATGTTACTATCTAAAAGAGCCCTCTTTTTAAAAAGAGCATATTTCATCTTGGAAGAGCCAGAGGTATGAAGGACAAAATCAGCATCCTTTGGAATCTTGATAGTGGGTTTAGTGGGGAGTTTATCAGAATAGGGAAAAAAAGGGATGCCCTTTACCATGCAAGCAAGGATGTTTAAGAGGTCTTCTAGGGAATTGGAAACAGGGAAAATTGGATCAGTAATTTCTCGTGCTTCTAATTTCTTAAAGAGCTCCTCATAGGAGATCGTTTGATCTTTATAGTATATAGCAATCATAGAAATTTTAGCGTGTCTACTCCTACCGCGGTATTTGGAGCAAGGATGGAGGCAATTAGTTTGATGTGATTAATTCCCACCTTTGTTTCGAAAAGGCTACTAAACGATAAAGGAATGGGGTCGAAAGCTTTTTGGAGTTCTCTGCATTGATGAATTCCGCCAACTAAACTTGGTTTTACTACAATGCTGTGGAGTCCTTCTAACTTTTTGATTCTCTCTGGTGGCTGAAAGGAGAGAAAGGCATCGATCGCAAAAGGGATACCACTTTTTCTATAAAATGTTTCTAAGTCAGAGTAGGTCGTGGTAGCATCTTCGATGTAAAGCAAATAGGAGGGATCGATTGCTCTGCAAAAGGCAAGGGTTTTATCTAGCTCCCACTTTCTCTCCAAATCTATGCGTACATTTTTTTCTTTGCGCGCCATCTTTTGGTAAAAGGCAATTGCCTCGTCAAGGGGGAGATGTCCTAGCTTGATTTTAACAGGACCTGAAGAAGGAAGGAGGGGCGGTTTTAGATAGAGCTTGGTTTCTTCTAGAGAAGGGATGTCTCTATTTTCTTGCAGGCAAAAAAGCGCCATTTGCATGCCGAACATTACCGACGGATATAAAGGGAGCGGGGTAAGATCATTGCTTAAAAAATTGCTTCGCACCTTCATTAAATTTTGATATGCCTCTTCCAGCGTTTCCATACTTCGACCAGAAAGAGGAGCAACTTCTCCTGTGCTTTTGTTTCCCTCTGTATCTTGTAAATGAACAAAAAACCCCTCTCGAACAAAGCCCAACTTGCTCTTTTTGGCATACTTTTCTATCTCAAAACTGGTAATTTGCGCTGCTGTTTTCATAGTGCCTCAAAAAAAAGAAAGTATCATAGAAGAATGTATCGTCTTTTTCAATTTCTTTTTTTTATATAAATTTTTGACCCTGTGACCGCTCCTTCGGAAGCAAGGAAACTATCGCATTTAGGTGCTGTTGCTTTAACTTATCTTGTCCCTTCTTATCGTTGAAGAAATTGGCTTTGCTGGGTAGGGCTGCGGAGTAATCTAGGATCAAGAGAGACCAATCACGATAGCGCCATAGCGATGCGCCATGCCAAGATGTAGGTGAGGGCAAAGAGTAAGATATACTTTGCGGTCTTTTCAAAGAGCGGCACTATTTGTGTGGGTTTTTCTGCAAGAGAGAGATCTTTTGCGAGTCTTGCGGCCTTTGGGAGCCAGATAAGGGGTAGCATGGTGATTAGGGGCGCTTTATAAAGCATCATGGAAAGGGGAATAGTCATCCATGAAATAGCAAGAGCTAGGAGGTATTCCATTTTACCATAGGCAAACCCAAAGCGAACCACTAACGTTTTTTTCCCACCTTCCTTGTCTTCTTCGTAGTCACGAAGGTTGTTCATCGCAAACATCATCAAAGAAAGGCACCCAGGTATTATTCCATATAATGCAGGATTAAGTTTTGCTACTCCAGTTTGGAGGTAGTATGCCATGAATGTCCCAAAGGGGCCAAACACTACAAATATCGTAAGATTGGAAAGTCCAGTATTGGCAAGGGAGTATTTGCCATAGGTATAAAGGATTCCAAGAGCTATGGCCAGTATCATTAAATAAAGGACGATAGTTCCAGCTTCCATCATTAATGGTATTGCAGAAAGGGTTGCTATTACAAAAGATGCGACCATTAAAGTAAAGACCCATGATCTTGGCATCAGGCCACCACCTGCAAGGCGCGGCGGGCCAAGTCGTTTTTTGGTATCTCTTCCTGCTTTTGCATCAAAATAGTCATTAGCGTAATTGGTCCCAATTTGTACAAAAGCAGCGCAAACAAGTGTTGCAAGGTAGAGAGAGAGGTTGTAGTACCCTTCAAAGCGAGCAAGGCACATCCCTAAAATCACAGGAAAAAAGGAGGCGGTAAGTGTTTTAGGCCTTGCGCCTAATAAGATAAGAGATAAGAGACTTTTTTGAGCTATAGCTGTTTTCATTTTACTTTTATCCTCGTTTTGGGAATTTGCTAAAGTTAGGTTTTCTTTTTTCCACAAAGGCATCTCTCCCTTCTTGCGCTTCCTTAGACATGTAGTAAAGGAGGGTGGCATTTCCAGAAAGTTCTTGGATTCCTGCCTGACCATCAAGATCGGCATTAAAGGCAGATTTTAGGCAACGCAGTGCAAGAGGGGAATGTTGCAACATTTCTCTGCACCATTTCACCGTTTCTTGCTCCAGTTCTTCGAGCGGAACTACCGCATTTACCATTCCCATTTCAAGGGCTTCTTTTGCGCTATATTGTCTGCAAAGGTACCAAATTTCGCGAGCTTTTTTCTGCCCAACCATGTTGCTTAAATAACTGGCTCCAAAGCCGCCATCAAAAGAGCCAACCTTAGGGCCTGTTTGACCAAAGATAGCATTTTCCGAAGCAATGGTTAGATCACACATCACGTGAAGTACGTGACCGCCTCCAATAGCATATCCATTCACCATAGCAACAATTGGTTTAGGGCAAGAGCGTATATCTCTTTGGAAATCGAGCACATTGAGCATTTCGGAGCCTTCCTCATCGCTATAGCCAGAATCTCCACGAATCTTTTGATCGCCACCAGAGCAAAAGGCTTTTTCTCCCTTTCCAGTAAGGATAATCACACCAATTCTTTCGTCGCTTCGAGCGTCGGCTAAGGCAAAGATCATTTCATTTACTGTTTTTGGGCGAAAAGCATTATGAATATGGGGTCGATTCATGGTAATTTTTGCAATGCCCTCTGTTTTATGATACTCAATATCTTCAAAATCCATCACTTTATTCCAAGATATGCCTTTGAGTAATGATTCCATAAGCCTTTTGCCTCCTTTTTAGTAGTGTTTATAGGATAGAGAATCCCTTGCTATTTCTCAAGTAAATATTTTCAACCTTGAATCTTGGTTTTTATTAGGAAATATGTAAAGATACTCTTCAGATTTTGCAAAAAAAGGGTTTATATGGTTTTTGCTTCCTCTTCTCCAAGAGAGAGTTATGAAGTTCAGCGGTGGGTAAAATTTCCTGTTCCTAGTGGGCAAGGAGGTCCTTTTGCAAGAGCTGTGGATGTAAGGCTAGATAAAGTAAAAGAATTTGTTGCCCATCGTTTTTCTTGGCCTGAGGAATGGGGCGAATCTATCAATGGAAAGAAGATACAGGCTTTTGCTGCGCGCGTAGTAGAGGTAATTATCTTAGGTCCCACGATGTGCGTTATCTCATGCACTCTTTACTTTTTACCTGATCGCGTTGCAAGGCTGGTGGTGAATTTCTTTGCTTCTCCATGGGTTTTTCTTCCAGAAGATTGTGAGTGTCGTACCTTCAAAGAAATAGCAATGATCATTAGCACTTTGGTTCCAGCTTATCTAATTGGTTTTTTTTGTAATCGCATCTTTGTCCCAATTTTATTTAAAGCGTGTTCGTGGGTAGTCAATAAGGCTAAGTTTATAAAGCCGATAGATAGTCGGTTTGGAGTGGCTAATATTTTAGCTCTTTTTTTAGTCTATATTGTAGCAATGAGGATACAAAAGAATGGAAAAACAATTGTATGTGCAAATAGAGTAGGTCCATTTTCAAATTTTTTTGTAGCGGATGTGGGGAGGCATTCAGGAGCAGTGCGAGTGGTGTTGGGCAGGCAATTTTTAGTATCTTACCCTGCTTTGGTGCTTCAAGAAATGGGAGCTTACTACCGTACTTATTTAGATTTAGGGAATAGTGATAGGCAATCTAAGCAGTTCGAAGCAATGGAAGGTGTTCTTGAATATCAAAATGATAATACTCGAGTAATTTTTCAAAGAGAAAAAGGTCGTGGGCAGGGGATTACAAAAAACTT
>JAHZKV010000109.1 GCA_022600215.1 bacterium | reverse complement strand
TGTAATCCATGAACCAAAACACCTAAACGCTTTGGAGTGGCAATCACTTCCACATCCTTGAACGCTAAGGCGTGCTCCCCAAAAAATCTTTTCATCTCTGCAGCTAAAGATAAAGAAGCAGAAGGGATAGCATTTGCCGGCAAATGCTCTGACCCTATTTCAAATAAAAAGTCCTCTTCGCAACCACTAGTTTCTTTTACAGGAGTAAGCTCAAAAGCCTCTTTTTCTCGCTTCTCTTTCCATAAAGAAAAACCAACCTTCTCTCGATGCTCTAAATAACATTTTGCCGCAGCGCAACAAAGATCACGAACGCGGTGAATCATCGATACACGTGCAGTAACAGAGATTGCTCCCCTTGCATCCAGCATATTAAATGCATGCGATGCCTCTACTGCCATGTCGTACGCAGGACCAGGCATCTCTTTTTCTACCAATGCCTTTGACTCTGCTTCGCATCCATCAAACTTCGTTCTCCACATAGCAACATCGGCATCTTCAAAGTTATACTTAGAATATTGCTTTTCTAAATCTAAAAAGACATCTCCATAAGTGAGCGTCTCATTATAATCTAAATCATATACATTATCTTTTTTCTGTAAAAAAAGTGCTATTCTTTCAATTCCATAAGCAAGCTCTGCAGGAATCTCTGTAAGAGTTATCCCCCCAATTTGCTGAAAATAGGTAAACTGGGTGATCTCCATTCCATCACACCACACTTCCCAGCCAAGCCCAGATGCTCCTTGCGTAGGAGATTCCCAATCATCATGCACAAAACGAATATCATGTTGGGATAAATCAAAGCCAATTGCCTCCAGCGACTCTAAATAGAGCTCTTGCATATTTTGCGGCGTTGGCTTCATCATTACTTGGAATTGATGGAAGCGCTGCAAGCGGTTTGGATTTTTTCCATATCGTCCATCGGTAGGTCTTCTTGAAATCTCTACATGGCAAACATTGTAGGGCTCTGGCCCCAATGCTCGCAAAAAAGTCTCCGGATGAAAGGTCCCTGCCCCTGTTTGCAAGTCATGACTTTGTTGAAGGATACAATTTTTAGAAGCCCAAAACTTCTGCAAGTTTAATATAATATTTTGAAATGTTGACATACTTAGAAAGTATCCCTTTTTTCCCAAAAAATTTCAACAGCAATATTCAGACTTCAGCTGCAAGAATTATATTAATCCATGCTACTGATGTTGATGAACAAACCGATTAACCCATCTCCTCAATTTTTTGACACCATCCCTTGACATATTTGGATCTGCTATGCCTTGAAGAGTTCCCTGTGTCACTTCATCTAGGAGTTCAAAATAATCACGATTTAAGTCAGCTTGACTCCATTCCCGACCTTGATAGTTAACCTGGTTGTCAAAATCAACCACTCTGCCTCTACAGCATGCAAAACATCTTTTTAAACAATCCATAAAAAAACCTCTATAATAAACCTATGATTATTATAGAGGTTTGCATTACTTTAATCTAGTATTTATTCTTCTTTATGCAGAATTCATAGGAGTATTTCCAAATCTAGTCACTCTATCAAGAGCGTCCACATCCCCCCTAAACATAAAAGCACGCATATCAGAAAGGTCTTGCACCTCCCTTGCTGCTTCCGTCAAAGCATCTTGATGAGCTAAAATCTCTGGATTTGCATCTCTTACATCCCTTGCTTCAACTACATTTTGCTGAGCCCTTCTAATCTCTCTATTAAGATTTGTCGCAGTAGCTGCAAAAGCTCTCTTATTTTCCAAAAATTTCATATAATCTTTTACATAATAAGTGATCACACCAGGAGCACTCCTCACCCCAGAGATAATCGCAGAAATAACAGGCATACTTACTTTTTTCAATAAAGAAGCAGCCCTTCCCATACAGCCGAACCCTTGCCTTGCGTCTAACTTTACCATATAAACCCCTTTAAATTATTATAATTATGGATTAATTATACCATAAATGAGGTTTATTTTCAATTTTTTACTTTATATTAACTCCATAACAGCCTTACAATAAAGAGGTTATAACCCAGAAAGCCGCCATCTCTCTGCTCTTACAGACATTTTAACCACAAAAGAAACCTGATTAGCAAAATGACTCATAATTAAATAATCTGCTTCACTATGGTTAGAGCTCCTACAATACTCTTTTAATCTATCAGAAAAGCCTTGAATAACCCCATAGACTGCCTTATTAGTCAAACTAACCCTCGAAGCCTCTCTTACCCTCTCTTCAAAGGCAACAAGATCAGCAAACGACAATACCCTTAATTGAGCGGCAAGAGTATTCAAAGCGACAATACCTGTCTTTTCTGACATATCTAACAAACTCATTCGAGAAGGGCTCTCATATCCCCTCGGACTAGTGGATGGACTCTCTGCCTTTCTACAACAGACTCGTAAACTACTTAATAATGACATCATACTTTCCCTCCTTTTGTACCTAAAGTAAATTAAAGAAAGTACTCCTAAAAAAGATTATACTCAAGTATTTTACTTATAGTACTGTTGGTAAGGTATCAGGAAAGTTTCTCACAAAAACCTCTCTTGCAGCATCATCTAAATGGCTCCGTACCGACCGCATCAAAACAATCCTATCTAATTGATACATACGCATATAAGCATCTCTTACTGTTTGCCTATTACATAAAGTAGACACTAAATCATGCCTCTTATTTTTATGATCATTTCCTGCATCTTCCCAACCTTCGCTAAGCTCCTGAAACCTTTCTACACCCAAATTTAAAACCCGTTGCGCATTTGCATATCTTATATAAACAGGCCCTATTTCATAGCACAACCGCTCAAACTCCGGTATATAGCGCTGTTCTACGCCGTCAAAATTCACTCCCAATCTATCTGCGTAACTTCTAAAGACCCTTTGACTCTCCTGAGTAGAGCCCCTATTAAAAAGCCTAGAAAGATAATCACGACACTTCTGCATAACGCCAATTTCTTCATCCCTTCGATAGTTTCCATCAATCCGGCGCTCAAACCCAACAAAACCCCCTATATCTCCAGCTAATCTATCCATCCATTCTCTCCATAAAATTAAACTTATTTTTACATGGTAGGCATGCGCCCTTCAATCCCGGCTCTTTGTAATTCTCTAAGAGCAGGGTTACACTGCACCCTACACCACTCTAAAAATCGCTCCCAACAAATACTTGCCTTGGTTTGACGTCTTAGCCCTCTATGCCTTACTCTTTGCATTCTATTCACTCTTTCTAAAATTATGGCTGGTGCCACTCCATCTACGCTCCCCATATCCACCTCCTATAAATATTTCTTTATTTCAACGCTAAACTTACCGCATTTGCTAACTTTCCATACTTTTTTCTTGATGCTTCGACCATACAAGAAAAAACACGAATGAACTTTAGATGCGCCTGCGTTCCAAGATCCCCCTGCACCGAAACAATGCTTTCTCGTAATTCTTCCATATTTTGAGTATCATCTGATAAACCAACAGCCTGCAACGCATTTAACATCTTATGAAAAGGCTTTCCATATAATCTTGATCGAATAAAATGCAACTTCATCGGTATAAGCCGCAGTTTCAACTTTTGAACTTCATCTCTCACCAGCAATAATCTTTTTTCTAACGAACCTAAAGCAACATCTGGATCTGAATCAGTGCTACCTATAGCACCTGCTCCGATAGGAGAGATTGAGCCCATAAAAGCATCTGGGTCATAGACAAAATCCAAATAAGAGGTTGGAGAGCCACTTCCACTTCTTGTAAAAATATTTATTGAATCCATAATTAACCATTAATTTAATCAGTTTAATTATAATGATAAAGCAATAAATATAAAAATGAAATATAAATATTATTTTAAAAAAGCTGCTCCATTAACTCTTGAATTTAATCTCTCCCCCAGTTACTATTTGCTAAAAAATTTGATTTTTATGGCTAAACAGACTCCCTT
>JAHZKV010000011.1 GCA_022600215.1 bacterium | reverse complement strand
GCAGGTTGTAATAGGTAATTGTCTTCCTATAGGAAGAGAAGTGATTCAATCTCCGCTCCGCTTAAGGGTGACGGCGAGTCCAACAAGTGTTACTTTCAGACCTATTCCATTTAAGGAATATGTACCTGAGAGTAGTGCTGGTGAAGTAGACGAAAGGGACGAATTTGATTTTTATTAACACAAGAGGCCTCAAACGCGCAGTTAGCATTGTTTATTAGAGATTCCTTGCAAAGTGGCATTCAAATTAAAGAGAAAATTGTTGTTTCAGATGATCCGCAATGCCTTTTTATGGAGTTATATGATTTAGATCAAAAGGTTAAGTTATATAAAGACCTGTTAGATTCTGCAAAAATGCTAGTTGGTAAAAGTCAGCATGAGGTGGCATCAATTATGAGTGAGCTTCAGGAGATTATTGAACAAGAGGCTTGTGTATTGGTTCTTAAATCCTTTGATATATTGAAACCTCAATTACAAGTATATGATGTAGAGTCTCTTCAGGAGGCAGATGCGATTGAATATAGGCGTTTTTATTGGAATGTAACAAGGTTTTTGACGATATATGAGTTTTTAGGGGATAAAGCTCCTTTAGATAGATCGGTACTAGATGAGTTTTATCAGTAAAATGCACATGTTATATTTTTCTTGCTCTAAATTGCTTCTATCAGTCAAGTAAGGGTATGGAAAGAGAGCTTGTATATAAGAATTTGGCGGTAATTGAAGAGGCTGTGAAGCAAAATGCCGAGATTTTAGTCGACAGTAGCGATAGCAACTTGTTGGTGAAGGTTTCTTCAAAAGAATGGGAATCCATTTCAGATCATCGCCGGAAGGATCGCACTAAATTTGTTATATCAAAAGTTATAGCCTATTGTCCTTCGGTATTTGAGGAGGATATGGAGATACGCGATGAGATGTTTGCGATATCTCATAAGCTCGTTGAATATTTCACCAAGCGAAATATGGCTCCATTAGCAGAATTAATGAATGAATTAGTTATGAATGAGAGAGAGCGGGATGCTTTTTATCATGACTACCATCGTAAGCAAGGCTCTTAAAATAGCTTTGTAGTTTATCTGCTTTTTTCGTTGAATCAAATTCCATGTCATCTATTTTTGCAATACTGGTAATACCGCGTATAGTGGAAGAGGCAAAGACTTCCTCTGCTTCTGTTAGAAAATCTAAGTTAAAATTTTCTATTCGAGGGGTAAAGCCATATTCATTTGCAAAAGATAAAATAGTTTTGCGAGTAATTCCAGGGAGAAAGTTTGTTTTTGGTGTGTAGAGATCGTTTCCTTTTATTGCAAAGAAATTGGCTCTAGAAAGTTCGTGAACCATATTATCCTTTCCTATGAACAATACATCATCATACCCTTGTAGTTTTGCTTGTTTGATAGCCATGCTAGCAATGGCATAGGAGGTGCTTTTAATATCTTTATGTGGTCTTGTATCAAGCGTAGCCTTCAGTAATAGTGGTCGATTTAATACGTGTGTTTTTTCAAAGTGTTGAGGGCTGTTGCAAAAGAATAAGAGGTGGTAAGAGTTTGTTTGAGGATTATCCGTTACATAAACTCGAAAGACTAGTTCGGTATCCAAGTTTTGAGCAATTAGTTCTTTTGAAATCGCAACTAGATCTTCTTTTGGGAAGGGGATCAAGAGTTGCATGCAGGTATGTTTTAACCTTTCTAGGTGATCACTTAGATGAAAAGGTTCCCTTTGATAGGTGCGAAAACATTCATACGCTCCGTATCCGCGAGTGAAACCGAGGTTATCAGCAGTCAAAGAAATCTTTGACTGAGGGAGAAACTCTCCATTGTAGTATGCAACAAAATCTTCCATAAAAAGCCTTTTTACCATATTAAGCATATTAAAGAGAGTGAAAAAAAGCAAGTGGGGAGAGTGTGGCTTTTGAAAAGGTAAGTGAAGAGATGTCTGATTTGATTGCATCTATCGCAAAAGATTTGCAAAAAGTGGAAAAGGGCAACAAGCTCGCTAGTCAGCGCATTCGATGTGCAACTATTGAGCTGTCGAAGGTATCGAAGAAATGGCGTAAATTATCGATAGAGCGGGAAAAAAAAGGGAAAAAATAGCTTTTTATGGTATCATCTTTGCATGGATGAGATAGAAATAGCTGAGTTTACCAAAAAAGGTTTTTGTACTACCAAGGAGTTGCCAGGTGATGTGATGGCAGCGATTCCTGGAGAAGTAGGGAATGTAAAGAAAATTTCAGGGAAGGGGCGAAGGTCACTTTATCTATTAGAAGAAATTTTAGAAAAGAGCAAAGATAGAACCACGCCTCGATGTGCACATTTTACAAAATGTGGGGGATGTTCGCTCCAACATGTTTCTTATGATCGTCAGTTAAAAGAAAAAGAAGGGAAAGTAAAAAAACTTTTTCCAGAAAATGTTGTCCTTCCAATTATTCCTATGGAAGATCCGTGGGAGTATCGTGGAAAGATGGAATATACTTTTTCTCAAAATAAGGAAGGGGAAAAATTTGTAGGCTTGATTAAACCTAAAAGTCGTGGCTTTGTGGAAAATCTTACGGAATGTCATCTTGTAGACTCTTGGTTTGTGGAGTGCTTAGCGCGGGTGAGGGCTTTTTGGGAGAATTCTTCTTTGGAGGCCTATAACTTGCATAAAAATACAGGAGCATTGCAAACACTCACTCTTCGAAAAGGGATTTTTACAAGCAGTAAAATGGTGATATTAACTGTTTCTGGAAATTCTGATTTTGCCCTTTCTAAAGAAGAAATTCAAGCATTTGTGAAAGCTGTAGATGATGATGAGTGCGCAATCTTTCTCCAAATAAAGTGTATTTCGAAAGGATCCCCAACAAGGTTTTATGAGATGCATCTTTCTGGTCCCGCTTTTTTTGAGGAAAAGCTCTTAGGAAAGACTTTTATGCTCTCTCCAAAAGCATTTTTTCAGCCAAATCCAAGGATGGCAGAGAAATTTTTTACCAAGATTCAAGAGGGGTTAAAGCTTTCTGGTAAAGAGAAGCTTTTAGATCTTTTTTCAGGTATTGGAACAATCTCTATTATACTTAGCGGTTATGTAGAGCATATTGTCGCTGTAGAAATAGGCAAAGAGGCAGTGTGCGACGCAAGGGAAAATATTGAAGCATTAGGAATTGAGAATATTGAGATCTATGCCGATGATGTAGCCAATTTCATTAAAGAGAGGGGGGAGCACTTTGTTCCTGATGTAGTAACCATTGACCCTCCAAGGTGTGGCATGGGAAAAGTGGCTATTGACTTTCTAGAGAAGATGCTTCCAAGTAAGATTGCATATTTGTCTTGCAATCCTGTAACTCAAAAAGAGGATATTGAAAAGCTTGTTTCTTATAAGGTTGTATCCATTCAACCTTTTGATCAATTTCCCCACACTCCTCATTTGGAAAATCTTGTCATCTTAGAACGTAATTGCGAGAAATAGCGCTTTCTACTATGATTACAGGATGAAAAGGAGAATGTATGTATTTACCACTTGCTGATGCAGCTGCCAGCCAAAATGTTTCCCAACCTATCATCATGATCGCGATATTTGTATTGATCTCTTATTTTGTGCTATGGCGTCCAGATAGGAAGAGGCGAGCAAAACTTCAAAGACTTCGTGAGAATATGAAAAAAGGCGATGTAGTGATCGCAATGGGTATTCGCGCTACTATCGATGAAGTAAAAGATCGTACCGTGATACTAAAGCAATGCGATGGTTCAAAGATGGAGATGCTCAAGGCTGCTATCTCAGAGATTGAAGCATCTACTGATTAAAGAACTTCTTCAGCCCCATCTTGAAGTAAATCTGGAGCTCCTGCAGCTTCTAATAATCGTGCTCTATCAGATCTTAGCGCTGCAATTTCCTCTGATTGCGCTCTAATCGTTGCCTCAAGCCTTTCAGCGGCTGCTTCTTGTGCTCGATGAGCTCTTGTGATAGTTGCTATTCTCCCTCTTAACCCAAGGATTTCTTGAGTTTTTGAGTTCAACATTTGTTGTAACCTTGCTACGCCTGCTTCTAATTGGTCTTTATCTCTTCTATCTGCTTCTAGCCTTGCAATTTGATTCTCAAGCCTTCTTTTTTCAGCAAGCTCTACCTCTAATTCCCCTATCCTTTGCTCAGAAGTGGCTAGCTGTTCAGTTAGCTCATCCACATTACCTTGAGCTTCTTCAGCTTCATGTAGATCCCTAGATTGGTCATCTATTTCTCTTCTTAAACCCCTAACTTCAGCTTCTAAATTCGAGATGGTAGCTTCTAGGGAGGACTTTTCTTCTTCAGAAGTCTCGCTAGCACCAAAAAGCTCAGCATCTTCAGTTCTAAGTCTTAATTCTTCCTCTTCTGCAAGAGCACCTTCTGCATCTTCCAGTCTTGATTGCGTACTGTGGAGTCTCGCCTCTAATGCATGTATTTCTTCTTCTAAAGCAACATTACGTCTTCCCATGTCCCCTAGATCCCTTACAAGTGATACATCAGGTTCTTCTGCGGCTGCAGCTGCTGCTTTAAGCTGTTCATTTTGAGCTGCTAGATAGATATTAACCTTTTGAAATAGATCATTTTGTTCTCGTAGTCTTTTGACATATTCTAGATCTATAGAGGGTTCGGCTTCCTCGGCATCAGTAGCTTCCTCAGGGCTTGTAGTATCGGTGTACATCTGTCGAGAGGAAGCAAGCCATGTAAAATCTTCAGCGGCACATGGGTCCCATGTGCTAGCAAAATCCTCTGTCATACCTGATAAGTGTGCCCAAGCTCCACCTGAACCTGCCCCTGTATCCTCTACGCAAGGAGCTGTTACTACACAATCAACTGCAGCGGCAGCTCCACTTAGTGGAGTAGAAGCTCTAGCCGCTGTGGCTGCACCTTCTTCTTCACGCCCAGCTGGGGCTATTCCTTTTAGTATAGCATCTGCAAGTTCATGAGCTCCTCTTGCTGCTTGTTTATACTGTTCTATACCTTCTGAATGGTCTATATCTGCACCTGGGGAAGGAGAAGTGGTTGCTGAGCTTGTAATTTCTTCCACAAATCTTCCAATATCTGTGTTGCCGTTCTCACCGCGTACGATTACCGTTGCTTTTCCTTTATCATTTTCTGAGATTTCATAGCTAAAATCTCTTCCTCTTGCTCCACCCGTTGTTACCTTTGCAATCATTGCTTGGATAAGAGGGGTATTGATTAGTTCATCAGTTTTAGTCTCTAGAGCGTCTCTCCCTTCAGAGAATGTTCCTCCATGAACTCCTTCAACCGCTATTTGAGATCTTAATGATGTATCCATAATAAGCCTATGTATTTCTGTTAATTAAGGTATTATTATACAGAATTTTTTAATAAATATCAATATTTTCTTTAATAAATCTTAATAATAAGGTATAAAAAGGGGTATAACTAAAATTCCTCAGAGAGGGAAATTTAGGGAATAAAAATAATATGCTATTCCTATGTTGTTTATAATCAGTTGGTTATAAGTGTAAGGTATAGCGCATAATAGGATGGGTAAGGATGTTAGTATCAGATTTTATGAGTCTTTTTGTAAAGAGGCTCTATGAGGCGGTTCCCGAGGATCATAAGCGAGATCTTATCAAGCAAGATCGTACGGTAAAGCACGCTCTTTATATGGTAATGGGTAAGTATCAAAGGCTTAGAAAAGACTTGGCTACTCCATTTCAGGAGAAATTTCATTTACGTATGGACCAGCTAGCGGCTGATTATCGTACATGGAAGAGAGCGGGATGTAAAAGCTATGCCCGCCCTAAGCAGTATATTTCTGGGCATATTGCAGGAGCTTCTAAAAAGGCTTTTGACTATACATTAGGAACTTACCTGCTTGAGCTTAAGAAGTTAGAAGGGGAGAAGATTGTCCCTCTAACTGCCGCAGAGCAAGAGCCAAGAGGGCAAAGTTCTTGGGATGAGCTTTCAGAGGAAGCTTCATAAATTGGGATAGCCCGCTTTTTTGCGGGCTATAACTTTGTGGTTAAAACCTAGTGTCCCCAGTTTGATTCTACTTCCCATTTATCATAGCTGAATTCAAGTGTTTGAGGTGTTGGTCTAAGATCTTCTCCAATGTTATCTTGATATGCATTGTACACTCTGCCATAGATGGAGGGGAATTCTCTTACTTTGTATGACTTATTTACTAGATAAGAAAGCAAGGTTGTCTCCATTAAGCTTGCAAAGGATAATTGAGGGTTATTTTTTGTTTTATCATACCACTCATTAAAGAGAGATTGACTTTTTTCTATTGTAAAATCAATACCTATAATCCCAAGAGCAATAGGAGTCATATTTTTTAATTCTTGCTCTGTTAAGCCGTACCACTCCCATTGTTCAGGGGTACTTGCTAAGTTGGTAAAAGCCCAGTCTGCATAGTAGCAAAAGAAGCCATCACGGGAGATTCTATTAAAGATAGTATTGAGGTTAATAAAAGGCCTCATAGAAGAATCTAACCAAAGAGCCCTTTTATAGCCTAATCTGCTTGCTTCTTTGAAAGCACAAACTTTGAA
Source organism: bacterium (assembly GCA_022600215.1). Lineage (GTDB taxonomy): Bacteria > Chlamydiota > Chlamydiia > Chlamydiales > 2-12-FULL-49-11 > JAJACQ01. The sequence goes on along the minus strand of JAHZKV010000011.1, from coordinate 1,611 downwards.
AGAGTAGGGAATATGAGATAAAGCTAAATCACCAGCTTCTACATTTGGAAATCCTCCAATACGGAAAATAATATGTCCCACAAAATCAGATTTTTCTATGATGGAGCATAATTTTTCAAGTGATTCAGGATATCTTTGATTCCAAGTGCAGTAAAGAAGTAGACAGTTCTCTTTGTGCTCAAGATCACAATTCACAGGGATAATTTTAAAAACTACTTTACCTGTGTCTGAAACTAACTTCAGTTCTCGTATCTTTTTTTGATATTGGCCATAGCCAATATGTTTTATGTTTGTCCGTTTTCCTTCTTTTAAGAACTGTTCAATTTTTAGGTAGTCTCTTGTGGTTGGGTGGCATATATCTTTTATAGATTGATAGACTTTGGAGGCCTCGAGATCATCACGAGCAAAAATAACAAGAGGGAGTAATAGCAAGGTAATAAAAATTTTTTTCATAAAAATCCTAGTGTTATGATTGTGTTTTTATCTTAATTCAAAGATTTGGCCAATTTGGTTCTACATCTTTTTTATTATAGGTAAATTCTGTTCCTTCTGAATCTGGTCCTATTAGAGCAAACTTGATGTGCTGATCGCAGTAGACATGCTCTAAAAAGTAGGTGAAGTCTTGTTTTTTATAGTATTTGTTGACGATGATAGATAGAACAGTTGTTTCCATAAAGGATGTGAAGGAAGACTTGGGGTTGAACTTTGTTTCGTAATACCAATCATGCAGAATGGACAGACCTTTTGAACTTGTGAAGTCTATACCTACTATTCCTAAGACAACAGTAAAGAGCTTTTGCGCTTGTTTTTTAGATAGACCTATTAGTTTGTAGTGGTGCTCTTTGCCGCAGTATACGGTGAAATGTCCTGTATCCCAGTAGGAGAAAAACCCTAAATTTTCCATTCGTTTGAATATTTGATTTAGATCAGCTTTGAGTCTCATAGAGGCATCTAACCATAAAGCTCGCTTGTAGCCAAGCTGGTATGCTTCCATTAGAGCGCAAACTTTGAACGAGTAGGGAACGTGTGAGAGAGCTAGATCGCCATTTTGTTGGTTTGGATAGCCGCCAATTCTAAAAATGACATGGCCTACAAAATTGGAGTTTTCAATTTGTGCAAGGAGAGTGCGAAGGCTGTCAGGGAAGAGCTGGTTACATGTGGCATATAGAACAATACAATTGTTTTTATCTTCAAGAGAGCAGTTTACAGGTACAATTTTATACTCCACTTCACCTTCTTCAGAAGTGAGCCTCATTGTTCGAGTTTTGTGACTATAATTGGGGATCTCCATTTCATTTAGGAAGGGTCTATTTCCATTGAGTAAGTATTCCTCCACTTTTTTATAGTCGTTCAAAGTTGGGTTTTTTAAATCCTCTAAAGATCCATATAGAGCATCCACTTCTTTTTGCATATTTGCAAAGATCAAATCATAATTGACTTTGCCTGAACTTTTTCCTTGCAGGGGTCCACTAAAAAATATCCCTAAAACAAAGACTAGTACAATCGTGAATCTTTTATTCATATTTAGCCCTTTTGTGATATGAAAATAGTATAAAATTTTTCCTTATAGGAAGCAAGTTTAGTTTTTTGTTGCTTGAAGAGCAAGCTCTT
>JAHZKV010000108.1 GCA_022600215.1 bacterium | reverse complement strand
TTTTCTGCAAAAGATGGGGTAGATATCACCTCTTGTGCAATTTCTTCTATGTATGCCTTCTTAAAATCGCTGTCAGGGGAAAGCTGGAAGGTAGAAGAAGAAGATTTTATGGTAGAGATGATCTATTCCTCCGCATTGATTGTCCGAGAACGAGCGCCACAGCTCTCTCGTCTTAATCGCACAGTTAGCATGCTTTCTGTAGTCTCTGCAGAAGTGGAAATGGATAAAAAGAAAATAGATAAAAGCATAAAAACTCTATTTGGAGAGGCCTTTACAGGTTTGCAGGTACAACCTTACTCCCCGTAAAGACCTTTTGACTCCTAGCTTAAACTTGTGGCACACACAAGACTCTAGGGATTCTATTTGGCTGATGAGGCATTAAATAATATGATGGGTATCTATTATTTGCAGTTCGATTAAGGATATTGAAAGTGGTTTTTAAACAACTTCTAGCTGCAGTTTGAGCCCTTTGCGCAGATTTTTTTAAATTTAATAGTCTCTTTGTTAGTTTATTGATTTTTTCTTTTGCTTCTGCATCGTCTGAATGTGTGTATAGAAGAAGAAGTTTTTCTCTTGTGATTTCTATTTTTTTCAGGAGTTCTAGATCTCTTTTTTGTGTATTTATATGCAAATCGTAATCTGTAGCACATGGAGTTAGGGCATTAGTCGGAATAGTGCCTGTATCAGAAATATATAATGCAAATATCCTTCTAAGCAATGTTTGGTGTGAGTGTCTATGTCTATGCCATGATCTTAATTCATCGTGGTGTAAACGAACTTGTTCTTCTAATTTTTCTAAAGATGTTAATTGACGAGGAACTACTGCTTCCATAAAAAACTCCTACTCTTTGGTTTTTAGTGAGTTGTAAGTAAAAGTAGCACGGAGGGTGTTAAATGAAAAGAAAAAATAAAGAAAATATTATACAATGGGTCTTTAATTTGCGGAAAGGTCGTCTGGGAGCATAGAATAGGAGTCATACTTCCCGCCAATATTTTTTAAGACTGTTCCCCAAATATCTTCAGAAGGGGTATTAAAGATCAAGTTGGTGTTTGCAGGATACATGCACCATAAACCCTCTTCTACTTCTTTTTCTAATTCCCCAAATCCCCAGCCTAGGTAACCAAAGCAAAGGATCATATTTTTAGGAGACTCTCCAGAAATCGCATCTTGTAAGAAGGGGAGGTCGCCTCCTAGATAGACATCTTCACAAATATTGAGCATTTGATCTTTTTTAGAGTCGTTGCAATGCAAAAGCATGAGTTGTCCTTGGCGCATAGGACCACCAAGTCGCAAGTGAACATTAGGATGGGAAAATTCTGGCATCATCTCTGTATCCATTGAAGCATCTATCTCTAGCGGCTTATTGATGATTAGGCCAAAAGAGCCAGCGGTAGAATGCTCACAAAGGAGGACTACACTTTTAAAGGTAGTTCCATCTTCTGCATCAGGCGATGCAGCAAGTAAAAAGCCTTTTTTTAAGCGAGTTTCCTTCATTTTGTGCATTCCTTTTTCTTTTTTACTCTACAGGTTTTACATTTGATGTTGTCACAACCTTTCAGTCTTTGCTGGTAGAGTTCCTCATTGTATAAGGTTACTCTTTGTTGAAGGGATTTAAGCATGCTCATAAATTCTAAGAATTTCTTCTGGAATTTTTGGTTACAAGCAATTTCTTTTTCATCAAATCTTTCTGTTAAGCTATTCATGCGCTCTAAGGTAGAAAGCAAAGAATCTACATCGTGATTCATTTGTGCAGAAAAGGCTTTAGGATCTTTGATAGAGTTTGCTGCCGCCATTAGTTTCACGCGCTGACGTTGCCATGCTTTGCTATATTGGAAAAGTAAGCCATATTGGTTGATATCATTCATCATCATATTTGCTTTGCTCAAGATGGCAGAGACGTCAAGGTAGAATTCATCATCTGTTAAGAGTTTTCCAATAGTACCTTTTCCACATCGAAGATTTTTGGTAATCACATTGATATTGGAGAGGGTTCCAGCAAGGGAGTCAAAGAACTCTTCTTCGTTGAGTTTGCAAATTACACCATCAACATTCTCCACTACCCCATTTACATTGGTAAGGAGCTGTTTTACGCTACCAACGATATCATCTTTGTTGATTTGCTCTACGGTGTCTGAAAGACCTCCAGCAAGGGTGCCGATGTTAGTAACTGTTGTTCCAAGGTTATCGCCATACTTATCCATCCACTGGATCACTTTTTCCAAGGTGTTTTCCATTTTTTCAGAAAGGTCCTTAAATTCATTTACGGCACTTTCAAAAAGATCGGTAGAGTTAGCATAGATAATATCTTTGCTGTTTAAGACAACAGATACTTGACCTGGTTTTTGTGGTTTGGGAAGAATCGCAATGTATTTTTCTCCCAAAAGACCTTGTGTTTGTACGGTAATTTCATCGCTAGAATAGATTCTAGTAGCAGAGTCAATTTTTAAAGTAAGGACAAAAGGATAAACTTGGCCATAGTGATTAACGGCATTTTGTCGAGCATTTGGTATGGAGTGTATCTCTTCTACTTCTCCAATAGGTCTACCAGCAAGCGTCACTCTTGTTCCAACTTGGATGCCACCAATATTATTAAAGCGAACATTGAGGATTTGCTTTCCATCACCAATACTTGGTTTGATAAATAGGATCATTCCAACAATGAGGAATACCCCTGCAAAGACAAATAATCCAATAAGCATGTTTTTAATACTTTTATGCATTAGCTCTCCTTGCTGCTCTTCCAATTAGGGACAAATCACCACCAATACTGGTATTAAATTCCTCGATGATAGGGTGTTTGGTTTGCATGAAGGTGAGGGGGTCTGCGCAAATTTCTACCGTACCATTATCTAAAAGAGCAATGCGATCAGCGATACGAAGCGTTGTGGGGATATCATGAGAGACAACAATCGTTGTTCCTCTAAGCTCATCTTGCTGCTTTTCAATACATTCGCCAATAGCAAGCGCGGTCACAGGATCTAGGCCAGTAGTAGGCTCATCATAGCAAATGTACTTAGGCTTATAAATAGATCCTCTTGCAATACTCACTCTTTTTTTCATCCCCCCAGAGATATCAGAAGGGTATAGATCTTCTATTCCCTCCAGCCCCACTAATTTTAGTGCAGCCTCTACTAAACCCCTAATATCGGACTTCTTTATTTTTTCGCCACCTTTTGTTAGGTGTTCACGTAAATAAAAGCCCACATTTTCCCCAACTGTCATAGAATCAAAGAGTGCCCCCATTTGGTAGATGGTAGCAACATTTTTTAAAGCCTCATAAAGCTGCACCCCTTCTAACTCATGCATACGGTAGTCATCAAGAAGTACTTCTCCTTCATCAGGTTTCATTAATCCTACAATGTGTTTGAGGATTACCGATTTACCCATTCCAGATTTTCCTAAGATGACAAATATCTCATTATCTTTGATTTCAAGGTTAAGGTCGTTCAGAACAATATTATTTCCAAAAGCTTTATGTACATGATTTAGCTTGATCATCCTAAAAACCTCGTAATTTCGTCGTGTAAGGAGTTTAGTGCCATCGTAAGCAAGAAGTTTACAAAAAGGATAATAACGTAGGAGATAACCACAGCAGAGGTAGTGCTATTTCCTACACCAGCAGCGCCACCCCTGGCTTTGATCCCTTTAAAACAGCAGATGGTGGTAATCAGAACACCAAAAACGAAAGCTTTTGTCATTCCTACAAAAATATCAAAAGAGGTGGTGTAAGTAGGAATAGGTTCCCAAAAAACGATAGGAGCAATTTTGAAGTAGTAGACGGAAATCAAGTATCCACCAAAGACTCCCATGATAATACTAAAGACGGTAAGGATAGGGGTCATGATAAATCCGCCTATAAACCTTGGTCCAACTAAGTAATTATAAGGATCAACAGCCATCGATTTCATGGCATCGATTTGCTCCGTCACAACCATGGTACCAAGTTCTGCTGTCATCGATGCACCAACTCTTCCAGTGATCATAAAAGCGGTAAGAATGGGGCCCAGCTCGGTAAGCATGGCCTTTGTTACCATCAACCCAGTAACACTAGCAAGACCTTTATCAGCAAGCTGGTAGTAAGATTGCGCAGCAAGAACAAGTCCTGTACTAAATCCAGTGAGCGCCACCACCGTGAGGGAGAGTACACCAATATTATAGAGTTGGTCGCGAAGAAGGCTCCAGCGAGGGAATTTTTTTATTACCGATAGTAATACCCGACCCACAAAAAGGGCGTAGTCACCGGTGATGGTAATAAAATAGAACTGAGATAAAAAACCTTGTAGCACGAAGCATCTCTAAATTGATCGTTGATACTCTTATCATGCAGATTATCTGGATAAATTCAAGGCTATTTTATTAATGTGGTCTCATGATTTGTTTTTGTGCATCGTGAGCAGCAGAATTAATTTCTCGAATAGCACGATCTAATTCATGTAAAAGAGACATTACTTCTTGCCGAGAGGCGCGGGTATCTTGAATTTTCTCTTGTAGGAGTTGTATTTTGCCTTGTAACATTTGCTTTTGCCCATCAGTAGCGGTGTTAAGGAATTTTCCTCCAGCAGCCGCTAAATGGCCAAGAGATTCTACTGTTTTCCCAGCACTTGTATCTCCAATAATTGCTGCGGCAAAACCAAGTATACTCCCGAGAATATTGACGGTCTCAGCTTGAATAGAGTACGTGGATTGTTCTTCTAAATCACGTAGCATCTCTTCATAGAAGCCAAGCTCGCTTCGTCTTTCTGTAGAAAGCTCGCATTTTTCCATAAAGGCATGATCTCTTGCTCTTTCTAATGAAATTGTATGTCCAGCACCCATAATTACCCCCTAATTGGTCTAGTTGCGGCTCTTCTTGCCCATTCTTCTTCTTTTAGCGCTTGTGCAGCACTTATTGCATTTTGTACACTTTGTTTATTTGCTTCTTCTATCGCATCCAAGGTAGACTCTCTTTCCCATCCAACTTGTTGTAAAAGGGATTTTAGCTCTTCCCATTCTGCTTGCCTTTTTTTAAGCTCCTTTTGTCCTATCGCTTTTACCCCTTCTGCAGTGGCTCGGGAAAGCTTTAGTAAGATCATTGCAATAGCTAAAATAGCAGGCCTATCAGTTGCATCTAACTGGGAATATGCATAGCCTCCTCCAAGAAGAGCAGCATCTCCCACAATCGTTGCTACAGCCTCTGTTCCATCACTACTTGCAGAGGTGCTATTGAGGAGTTTTGCTGCACCTGCAACAGTTCCTGTGAGGAGAAGAGCAACTCCAGCAAGCGCTGTTACTGGGGAGGGGGCGAGTATACCAATAGAGCATACAAATCCTTTGAGCAGTGCAATTCCTGCTCCTATGGAAGCAGCTATTTGCCCTGATTCTATTATATTTCCCCATCGTTTGGAAGTTTGATGGCGCTTTGATGCTTCTTCGCGTGAACGATCCACAGCGGTGAGCTCTCTCCTTTTTTGAATCTCTTCGTCTTCTAGTGCTTTTAATTGTGCAATGGCCCATTCTCTCTCTCTTTTAGAATGGCGCTCTGCTTTTAGCATAAAAGTGGGTAGGGAAGCTTTGTGGCAAAGTTGTTTTTCAAGAGTGGGTTTTTCATGAGCTTGTTGCGGTTTAGGTAGCTGAGCTCTATTATAATCTGTTGGATATTGACGAGTTTTTGAGCGGGTTCTTCCTTCTCTAACTCTGTGTACGGTAGTCTTATGGACCTCTGTCGGTGCGTCTAATGGAAAGTCAACCGCTACCCTGCGTTCAGAAACTTTAGATCCCATCTTCTTCCCCCATTAATGATCGTTTGATCTTGATAAATTTTGGAAAGTAGGGGTGGTTATCATCTATCTTTGATTCCACAAAGGCAATAGCGCTTGCTGCTTCCTCCATTTCATTCAAAAAGTATAAGCACTCGGCTCCATAAATATGGAAAGAGAGATCATCTGGATCAAGAGTTGCACACATTCCCCAAGCAATAAGAGCACCAGAGAAATCTTTTTGCATTTGTCTACATGAGGCAAGTCCTTTCCAGTAGGCAATTTGTTCTGGTCTTGCGAGCACTAGACGAACAAAAAGAGGCTCAGCTTTGTCATATTGATCAATGGTGTAGTGCTTATGAGCAATGGAATAGAGGAGCTCTACATCTTTTTCTAGGTAATCTTTTGGATGAAGGTCTCTTTCTTCTTCAATTTTTTTGCGTAGTAAAGAGAGTGCGGTTGTCATCTCTAGGGAGTTTTCTGTCATCTTCACGCTCCTTATTTACTTTGTGCCATATGCGAGTTCATAGTTCGTACTTCTTCATGTGGATCCATGCGAATCAGCATGGCAAGTTTCATGGAGTGTTCATGAGCTTCACTCCATAGACTTTCTGCAAGGTGGCTATGGGCAAAATCTAGTGTTTCTTGTAATACTCGTATTTGATTTCGTAGGTCTAGAATGGAATCGTTGTTCATATTACCAAGGTCCATATCATCTGGAATGAGGGTAAAATCTTGGCCTAAGACACCCATTTTTTGTAAAAGGGGAATGGTTTCACCATGTAAGGTTAGTAGAAGGGGATCTTTTTGTAAAGAAACTGGGTTTCCTTGGCCCGCAACTTTTTTCAAGCGATTGAGCCTTTCTAAAAGCTCTCTAGTTGCTGAAGCGGTGCTACTATATAAATCTTGTTGCTCTGCTACTTGAGCTTCTTGTTTTGCGCGCTGTAAATCTGCAGCAGTAACAAGGTCGCTAAATTCGCTAATTAAGTTTGGTCCGTTTCCTGCCATATAATGGTTACCTCATAATTTTCTTCTCTTTTATTTTAACTAGTTTTTCTAAAAATAATCAAGGGGTTAAATTTTTAATATATGTTTTAAAATAAAGTCTTTAAGTGTTATATCTAAATTGTTCCCTCTTGAATTTTTATTAATTTTATTGTATAGTAATTTCGCAACCAGGAGGTTTATATGAATAATTTTATGATCGCGTTATTAGGTTTCTTACTTGTAGTTGGAGGGTTGATTGTTTCGGTAATTTCTTCTTGCGTTAGTCTTTGGTTTCGAGCCATTGTTTCTTCTGCTCACGTGTCCATGTTGAGTATAATTGGTATGAGAATTCGAAAGGTAAATCCAAGGCTAATCGTAGATTCAAAGATTAATTTAACTAAAGCAGGGCTGAAAGATATTTCTGTTTCAGAGCTGGAAACTCACTATCTTGCTGGGGGAAATCTTTCAGAAGTGGTAAGAGCATGTATTGCTGCAGATAAAGCGAATATTGAGCTGACATGGAAACAGGCAACAGCAATTGATCTTGCTGGACGAGACTTGTTTGATGCGGTAAAAACATCTGTTCACCCAAAAGTGATTGATTGTCCAAAAAGTGGTAGTGGAAAGTACATATCTGCGGTATGTAAAAATGGTATTGAGCTACTAGTGCGAGCTCGAGTCACGGTGCGTACCAATATTATGCAATTAGTTGGTGGTGCAACAGAGGAAACCATCATTGCCCGAGTTGGTGAGGGGATTGTAAATGCAATTGGTTCTGCAGATAGTCATTATGATGTATTGCAAAGTCCACATACTATCTCTGAGACAGTAGCTAGAAAAGAGCTGGATAGAGGAACTGCATTTGCGATTTTGTCTATTGATATTGCAGATATTAATGTGGGGAAATACGTAGGAGCAGTATTGCAATCTGAGCAAGCACAGGCTGATATGAAGGTAGCGCAAGCAAAAGCGGAAGGGAAAAAGTCTATGGCGATTGCCCTTGAGCAAGAAAATAAAGCGAAACTGGTAGAAGCAGAGGCTCGTATTCCAGAAGCTATTGCAAGTGCTTTTGAGAGAGGCCAACTAGGTATCATGGATTATCAGAAAATGAAAAATGTTATGGCTGATACTGATATGAGACTGGCTCTTGCTAGCGAAAGTGGGGAGGAGGAGCTGTGATTAAGTATCAAAAAGAGAGCTCTTTTTTTGATGATGCAAGAAGAAAGCGGAAAAAGCCCCATAAAAAGATGAAGTCTTTATTGAAAAAGATTGGTGGAAGGAAAGGATTGTTGCTTGCATCGGTATTGTTAGAGAAAAGGTCTTGAACTATTTTTTTGCCATCGGTAAGGTGCGACTATGGCTAAATTGAAAGTCTATACCGTATTTTTGCCTGTAAGGCATCGTAAAATGCTCAAGCTTTTTCGTAAGATTACCGATCCTTCCTCAAGATGGTATGCAAACTATGCATGCCATTTTTATTTTGATGAAAGGTGGGAGGTAGCGGCAAGAAATTACTTTCGAAGGTTTAAAGGTGCTGCACTTCGCAAAACTTGCTTTCCAGGGGTTTTGCGACTAATTACAACAGAAGAGGAGCGTAAGCGTCATTTTGTTCCTATGTTTTATTCGGTAAAAGAGGAAGGGGATTTTGAGAAGATTGAGCAGGAATTTTTGCACCTTGATTCGGAAAAATCCGTGTACTTGTTAAAAGGGGAGTATGAAGCATCAAGAAAGCTTAAAAAACGGGTCAATTTAGCGCTCATTCAGCTTGCTTTGCAGGGAAAGAGTGTCTTGGCGCCAAGTGATAGCTTTTTTGGGGAGATGCCGGCGGTAACCTCTTTCAACAATGGGAAAAAGCCAAAATTCAGCACTCATTTTAAACGAAAGAAATATGCTCCATATCAAGACTTTTTGGTAAAGAATTACTTGCTTGACCCGCTAATAGTGGTAAAGCTTCGTGAAATGGATCAAACTTTTGATGGGCGCGCTTCTCCAGATATTACTCTTACCGATCCATATGAATTTGTAGAGACAATCGAGGCTATCAACAAAAATAATAGCAAGGAAGGGAAGCCTCATCTTGGCTTTATCAATCCCATTTTATATAACAATGCCAAGATTTTCCGACGCAACGTCGTAGAAGAGCGTTTTGGCTACCCTTATTCTGTGACCCTTTGGCGACCAAATGTAGGACTTGGGGAACCGCAGCTTGATCGCTTTAAGTCCCTGTTTTAATTGTTTATTTAGGGTCTGTCCAATCAAGGGTTGCAACAGAGCGTACTTCCACCTTTGATTCTGATAGGATAAATTGCTTATCACCTACTTGAACATGGTAGAGGTAGGTTTGAGGCGATAGCGATCTTCTTTCTAAGATCTTGATATTATTGCGGCTATTTTTTCTAGTGATAGCACTCATCGGAGAGGCTCTTTTAAAAATATAGATTACAATTAGTCCAAATAAGATGAAAGCGCAGATAATAATGAGGGTGAGGAAAAATTGCTTTCCGTGGCCATCATTTAGATAGGAAGGGACAGTTGCAGCTGATTTAGGGTAATCTTCTTCATTTTGGGGTGTTTCCGATAAAGAAACTTCTTGAGGGGTTGCTTTTCTTACTACTTCTTTTTTCTTCACCACCGTTGTTTTCACTGGAGCGGGAGCAGGAGTAGAAGCGGTCGTCTTTTTCTCTGCTGTAACAGTTGTTGTTGCTACACTTGCGGCCTCTTCTTTTGGAGCAGCTTTTTCTAAAGTTTTTGTGGGCGGCTTTTTAGCCGGCTCCTTGGCGATCTCGATGGTTGCAAAGAGAAACAAAGGAGATAGTAGGAATAGGAAAAATTTTTGTCTCATATATCATTTATCCCTTTTTTTTCATTTAACGTC
>JAHZKV010000107.1 GCA_022600215.1 bacterium | reverse complement strand
TAAACTTTTTTAGATTCTTGCTTTCTGCAAGATAGTTAGGTGAAGTTGCTGTTATTCTATCTGCCTTGTGCAAGAAGTATTGCTCTAAAGGTTTATATATAGTTTTTAGGTATTTTTGCTTAACTATATCTGAATGGTAGGTGACAAGTTTTTTTTTCTCATTAGATGTAAGAACAGATAAGAGATCGCCAAAAGGCCATGGGTAGTGGAAATGTATTACATCTGCCCATTCTGCTTCTTTGCTGAAATTTGCTAATAAGCTCAGTGACATAGGGCAAGATGCAAAATTAGCAGTTTGTGGATATCTTATTACCTCTATGCCATCGAACTTTTTAACAGACTTTACATTCTCTTTTGTTAGGCAGAGTATCTTACTTTCTATATTGTGCTTTTTTAAATCTCTAGCTAGTGAATGTATGGTATGTTCCACCCCTCCTCTTGTTTCGGGGAAAAAGGTTTTATAAACTTGCAGAACTTTTATGCTCATCTAGTAGCTATCTCTTTGAAGGTTATACAGCAGAAAAGATACTATGGTGGTTGCTGTAAGGAATGATAAGATTGGGTATGTTATAGAAGCAACAGCAAGTCCCATCAATACCAAATTACATGCAATAATCTTTTTAGTTATCCTACTGTGAGAATGTCCTTTTCTAGCTGCTTTCTGAAAGAAGTGCTCAGAATGGGCCTCCCAGATTTTTTTTCTTTGAATTAATCTTTTGAGAATGGTTAAAGAGCTGTCAGCTAAATAAAACATTGGAATGATTAAAGATGCTGCGTACAAGCCCTCCATTGCCAAGTTTAATAGAAGCCATCCACATATTAAACCTAGCGAGATACTCCCTACATCACCTAAAAATATCTTGGCAGGGTGCCAGTTGAATTTTGCAAAACCTAGTGATGCACCGAATAGTACAACAGATAATATACGCATACTTTCCGGTAATTCTGGAACAAGAAAGCTGATAATGAAGAAGCTAAAACTAATATGGGATGCTTCTGACACAGCAGAACCATCTATCCCGTCCATAAAATTATAGAAATTTATAAAGAAAAATAGGGGGATGCATAAAAATAGATATCCGGGCATATAATAAGAGAGCAAAGTTATCATGGATGTAAATTGGAAAATAACCCTAGGAAGCACTTGAAGGCTTTTCAAGTCGTCCACTAACGAAACAGAAGCAATAATCCAAAGAGATGTTAAAAAAGGCAAAATCTTTGTCTCGGGACTGAGTCCCTTGTAAAAAAGCATAAAAATGGTCACGGTCAGGACGATCGCTAGCCCTCCTGCAGTTGGGGTAGAATGTTTATGATTGCTTCTTGAGTTAGGGACGTCTATGATTTTTAGGGTTCTGGAGGCTTTTACAGTAAAATAAGAGAGAGTTAATGACAATAAAAAGACTCCCACTACAATATAAAAATACGACATAAACCCACAAAATAAAATATGACAGCAAGTATAATCTTAAAAGATATTTATGTAAACGGCATCGATGTTCGCGCAAGGGCAGACGCAATAAAGAAGTGGTTTATACGGCAAGGCAAGGTTAGGGGTACAGCAGTTCCTATTTTAAGGGGTGTTAGCTTCGAAGCAAAGCAAGGGGATAAAATTGCTTTTATAGGAAGGAATGGAAGTGGAAAATCTTCTTTATTAAAAGCTATATGTGGCATATATCCAATATCATCTGGTTATCGTAAGGTTGAAGGAAGTGTTGCTCCTTTAGTTGAGCTAGGTATAGGGTTAGATCCTGAGTTATCGGGCTTGGATAATATTAAGATATCTTTCGCTTATAGAGGCCAGCTGAGATTGTATAGCAAGGAGTTAGAAAAACAGATAATAGAGTTCTCTGAATTAGGTGATAAAATACATTTACCTTTAAAAATATATTCTTCAGGGATGCAGGCTAGACTGGCATTTTCTTGTACAGTCTTCCAAGATCCAGATATTCTGTTGTTGGATGAAGTATTGGCTGTAGGAGATAAAGGGTTTGTAGCAAAATCTAAGAAACTTATAGAAGAAAGATTTAAAGATGCCCCTATATCTATAATAGTGCATCACTCTATAGATGCTGTGAAAGATTTGTGCAATAGATTTATATTGCTGGACCAAGGAAGAATTGTGGCAGAAGGAACGTATTCTGATATACTTACAAAATACGAAAAAGAGATTCTAAGCCTTTAGATAGATATGAAAAACAAAGAGATTTTTGATAAATACTACTACCTTACTATTTTTACGGTAGCTAAAAACACAGTTTCTAGGAGATACCAAGATTCTTTTTTAGGTTTTTTATGGACGCTTATTGCTCCAGCCAGCCAGATTGCTATTTACGCTCTAGTAATGCCAAAGATTATGAAGTTTCCTTCAGAATCATATGTCCCATTCTTGATTAGCTCCATGCTTGTTTGGATGTTTCTTAGCAATGCTATAATTTCATCAGCGACTGCTCTAATTGCAAATGCGGGAATGATTAGCAGATGCTTGGTTTCTAAAACAATTTTTATAATTGCTGAATTATTACAGCAGTTTTATTTTTTTATGGTTTCATTGATTATAGGGTACAGTTTTTCTTGCTTCGCTTACGGAACTTTTCATCCAAATATAATATTTTTACCTTTATACCTGATTCCTGTTTTGATGGCGTTGCTTCCAGTGCTGGTATTAATTTCTTACATTACGGTTTATGTAAAAGATTTTAAAGAATTCATCGCAATCGCAATGAATTTTCTTTTTTGGGCTACTCCTGTAGTTTATCCTATAGAGGTTTTCTCTCCAGATAAGAGATGGCTTTTTTATTTTAACCCCTTTTATGTGATGATTAAGCCTATATCGGGTCTTATATTTAAAGGAGAATTACCTTCATCTACAAGTGCT
>JAHZKV010000106.1 GCA_022600215.1 bacterium | reverse complement strand
TTTAAAATATTTACTTTACAGGAGCCCAACATGAGTAACCCTATAGGCAAACCAGCACCTCCATACCTTGGATTAAAGGGATGGGATAGAGATGAAGCTATATTTGGAATATTATATAATGAAGCAGGCTCCAATATCTCAGAATTTGTAAAAAAAATATTTGAAAAAGCAATACACTTCACCACCGTCCTGCCCAGGCGTAGATTTCTTCTAACAAAATGCCTCCTGCTCACAAAAGAAAACAAAAAGTTAAAAGTACTCAATAGCATTACCCTTGCAGCCCTATTTATTAGCATGGCAGTACTTGCTGCCTCCATTTTAGGTAATATATACCAATACAATAGCGCAAAAAAACCCCCAGCAGATGGAGATGAGGAATAAAAGTTTATTCTAATAGTAATAGGTTAGAATAGCTCTTCATCTCATCACGAAGGCGCGCAGCTTCTTCAAATTGGTAGTTATCAGCTGCTTTCTTCATAGCTTTTTCTAACACCTTCATCTTTTTCGTGATAGCGCGAGCATCTATCTTCTCTTTTTGAGGAATTTCTTCCAAAGATTTAAAGAGATTACGAGCACCGCTCGCCGTAGTAGAGGCTGGAGTAATACCGTGTTCCTTATTATAAGCACGCTGAATATCTCGTCTTTTAGCAGTAATATCGATACAATTTTGCATCGATTTGGTCACTTTATCTCCATATAAAATCACCCGCCCATGAATATTACGAGCAGCACGGCCACATGTTTGCACAAGGGCTGTTTCACTTCTCAAAAAGCCTTCTCTGTCTGCATCTAAAATAGTTACCAAGCTCACCTCAGGGATATCCAGGCCCTCTCGAAGCAAGTTGATACCCACAATTACATCGACATTTCCAACACGTAAATCATTGATAATTTGCATACGCTCAATAGTTTTCACATCGCTATGCAGGTACTTCGTCTTTATTCCAATCTCTTTTAGGTAAGTGGTAATCTCTTCAGAGAGTTTTTTAGTTAGGCAAGTAACAAGGACGCGGCGATTTAGCTTCGTCTCCTTAGCAATCTCTGCAATACAATCATCCAATTGATTGGTAGCAGGGCGCACCTCCACCTCAGGATCCAGCAACCCAGTAGGGCGAATCACTTGGCGAACCACCTCCCCCCCTGCTTCCTCAATCTCCCACTCGGTAGGCGTTGCCGATACATAAATAGTTTGCCCTTTTCGTTCATAAAATTCATCAAAGGTTAGCGGTCGATTATCATAAGCGGAAGGAAGGCGAAATCCAAAGTCCACTAGCGATTTCTTTCGTGAGCGATCCCCATGAATCATCGCACGTACTTGAGGGATACTTTGGTGTGATTCATCGACAAAAAGTAAAAAGTCGTCAGGGAAGTAATCAATCAAGCACTGTGGGGGCTCCCCCACTTTTCTTCGATCAAAATGGAGCGAGTAGTTCTCTACGCCTTTACAAAACCCCACCTCTTTAATCAATTCCATATCATAACGAGTACGAGCACGAATTCTCCCCTCTTCTGCATAGGCTTTTTTATCGGAAAAGTGTTTGATGCGAGCATCCAGTTCTTCCGAAATAGATAACAGCGCATCCTCACGAACACTTTCAGGGGTTACATGGTGGGAGCCAGGATAAATTTTCAGCTCATCAATCCTTTCAAACACCTTACCAGTAAGAGGATCAATCACCGAAATTCGCTCAATCTCATCCCCAAAAAACTCAATACGGTAACAGCGCTTATCCTCATAAGCAGGGAAAATCTCAATAATATCTCCACGTACACGAAACGATCCACGAGGGAAATCCATATCAGCACGGGTAAAATGCATCATCACCAGCTGAAGAAGCAGTCGATCTCGGTATATTTCTTGGTCTTTCCGAATGGTAAACACCATCTCTTCATAGTTTTTTTTAGCACCCAAGCCATAAATACAAGAAATTGATGCTACAATCATCACATCGTCACGCTCTACAAGTGACCTTGTCGCAGAAAGACGCATACGGGCAATTTCTTCATTAATCGCCAAGTCCTTTTCAATATAGGTATCACTTCGAGCAATATAAGCCTCTGGCTGATAGTAATCGTAGTAAGAAACAAAATATTCCACCGCATTATGGGGAAAAAATTCCTTAAACTCTTGATAAAGCTGCGCAGCAAGGGTTTTGTTATGAGCCAAAATAAGAGCAGGCTTTCGTACCTGCTCAATGACATTTGCCATCGTAAAAGTTTTACCAGAGCCTGTCACCCCCAGCAGTACCTGAGACCCTTTTCCCGCCTCCACACCATTTGCAAGCTTTGCAATGGCACTAACCTGATCGCCCTTAGGAGAAAATTTACTCTCTAGATAAAATTTTGGATTGCTCAAAGCTAGAGCCCTCCAATCTTATTCAACAGCGGGGTAAACACTTCCCATCTATTCAAGATATTTGCAACAATCACAGCCCCAGCAAAAAGGGAAGTCAAGACCAACAGACCCCGCCCAGCAATAGTTTGATAAAAAGGGCGGCTCTTTAAATTCCAAGCCATAGCAGACGGGATAAAAATCAATAAGATAGCCACAAAGGCTCCCGCATATCCAAGCGCTAACATAAATCCTCGGCTATAAGTAGCTACAAATAAAAGTGGAGGAACAAAGGTAAGCACAATTGCTAAAAGTCTCCCTTCCCAGCCCTTTTTAATTTTAAAACCATCAATCAAAAAGTCCGAAAGGCTTAGCGCTACCCCTAAAAAGGAGGTCAAAATAGCGAAAATAGAAAACAAGTATACACCCACACTCAGCACAGAAGAGTGAACAACCTTTGCAAGCATAGTAGTAATAGGAGCTCCTTCTTGCCATACTTTTGCCAACGTTTCTAGCGGCATGGCGCCAAGCACCAAAAACTGCCATACCATATTAATTACTAAAGAAATGACACTGCCAAACACCACACTATAAAGCATCGCCTTTCGATCATATTTCAAGTAAGAACCAAGCGTTGGAATAATGATATGATAACCAAACGAGGTAATCACCGATGGAAGAGCAAAAATCATCGGGATAAAAGAGTAATGTTTCAAATTAGAGAGCTCAATACTTGCCGGCAATAAGCTTATTAAAATAATATACGATACAATCAAGGCTAGCATAAAGAGGCGATTAGTTAAATCCACCCCACGTGTTCCTAAATAAATAAGCCAACCAAATAAAACCGGCAGAACAAAAGAAGAGCCAAACTCATTAATCTCTATACCAAAAGCACTGCCCATACCATTTCGAAAAATTACAGCACTACCGGTTAGGTATAGTGCCATCAATGAATAGAGCAATAACAAATAGGAAACCCACGAAACAGCCATCCCCCATGGGCCAATAGTTGCCTGTGCCATAGAGATAATATTTGCCTTCTTTTTCTGATCACAAGTGATGTCTACAAAGTAAACTCCTGTTATCAGCATAACAAGCCAAACGATAAAAAAAAGTATCAAAGAGGGGTAAAATCCCATAAATGCACAAGTAGCAGGTAGCCCCAAGAGTGCTGCGCCAATGGTTGTACCACTAACAAGCAACATTCCTCCTGCAACTTTTCCCTTATCCATGCCTTCTACAATGCCTCAGCTATCTCTTTGACTTCCCAAGTATTATTGTTGATAAGAACTTTTTCACCAACTTTTTTATCCATCAATACTTTAGCAAGCTGTGACTGAAAAGATATAATATCTTTTTCCGTATCTGCATCAAAAGGTCCTAAAATGCTGTAAACCTTTTCCTCTCCACCATCGCCTGCTATCCTCACCTTTGTTCCTACAGAAACTCTCGAAAGGTCCACATCCTGCTTAGATAGCACTCGTACCTTCTTCACTTGTGCAGATAAATTCTTCATCTCTTTTTGCAAAGCAGCCCGTTTTTCTTGAGCAAATTTATATTCACTATTTTCACGAAGATCCCCGTGAGCCCTTGCAATTTCAATTTCTTTT
>JAHZKV010000105.1 GCA_022600215.1 bacterium | reverse complement strand
GAAAGGATGGATAGCGATGCTGTGGAAAGAGGGAAAAATCTACCATAGGTAATTGGAAAACCGAGCCAGTGAGCCACAAAACAACGTAAAAAATGGCCACTAGAAAAAAGAGCTATCTTTCCATCATATTTCAAGAGTTCTTTCATCAAGCGATCAGCACGATCACGCACCTGCTCCGAAGTCTCCCCTCCAATTGGATCTGCATTGAAAATCGTCCAACCAGGATGAAACTTTTGGATCTCTTTGCTCGTCTTCCCCTCATAACTTCCATAGTCCCACTCAAGTAGATCACTATTGATAATAGCACTATCTAAAAGCTTTAGAGCCTTACAAGTTTCTTTGGCACGCTCAAGGGGACTACAATATACGGCTTCAAACTTCACCCCTTTTACGAGTTTTGCAAGCGCTTTTGCTTGTTCTACCCCTTCTTTAGTCAAGGGCAAGTCTGTAAGCCCTGTATGCTTACCGCTTTTTGACCACTCTGTTTCTCCATGACGGAATAAATATATTTCTAACATAAACTCTATCTTGCATAAAACACACTTAAAATAATAATAAAAATTACCACCGGAGCTAAATATTTGATGGCAAAAGAAAAAAGAGTGGTAGCAAAGCTTGATTTACTGATCTTGAAAGAGAGCCCTTTATCCAGATGGGCCATAAATAAGGAAAATGGATTCTTCCAACCTATCAAAATAACAGCAGCAAGCGCTCCTAGCGGAACTAGAAAGTTTACACACAAGAAACTGAGTAGGTCAAAAATAGGATAGGTAAACAAAGCTCCGAAGGAGAGACTGATAGGTAGCGAAAGAGCAAAAACTAAAAGACAACAAACAAGAGCTGCTTTATGTCGAGAAAAGGTCTTATGATCAATCAAATACGCAATCAATGGCTCCATAGCAGATATCTGAGAAGTAAGCCCTGCAAACAAAATCAATAGAAAAAATAAAAAACAAAAAAATCCACCAAATGGAAGGGTAGAAAAAATCATTGGAAGGGTTTGAAAAAAGAGCTCTGCCCCACCCTGTGGGCTTCCTCCAACAGAAAAAACAGCTGTAAATATGGCAATACCCGCAAGAAGAGAAACCACCACTACTGCCAATGTCACTGGGAGAGAAATCTTAAAAAGATTGTCCCTTTCTTTTAAATAACTTCCATAAGTAATCATTGTCCCTTGACCAACAGAGAGCCCAAAACACGCTTGACCAAGAGCCAGAAGGGCTACTTTCCCATTTAACATTGACCAATCAGGAGAAAACAAAAACCGCAAACCTTCTTTTGCTCCGTCCATCGAAAGTCCCACTATGGCAAGGAATAAGAGCATAAAAAACAAAAGAGGCATTAAAATTTTATTGGTTGCCTCAATCCCCTTTTGCACCCCCGCAAAAAGGACAATACCTGCTAAAAATAAGAATCCAATTTGCGCACCTGTTACCCAAGAAACGCTATGAAGGCAGCTTTCCCAAAAAAGCTTTGCTTCTACTGCAGTAGAAAAGTTTAACAAACTCCCTGATAACGATTCCAATAAGTATCCAAGAGTCCAAGCACATACAACACTATAAAAGACGCTCACTAAAAAACCTGTTACTACCTGCATAGTCCCAAGCACCTTCCAGCGACGACTACCAAGCTTTTCAAAGGCATCTGATGGATTAGACTGTGTCTTTCTACCTATGACAATCTCCGAGAGCATGATGGGAAGGCTCACCGCAAGTAGAAAAATGCAAAAAAGCAATACAAAAACCGCTCCACCATTTTGCCCTACCACATATGGAAAACGCCAAATGCTACCTAGACCGACAGCAGATCCAATTGCTGCCCACATAAACCCTAATTTTGATTTCCAATGCTCTCTTGCCAATGTATGCCTTTATTTGGTATAATTTAAGAGACCCTGAGTATAAATGAACAAAGAATCAAAATCAAATACTAACATCCCTTTGATGGACAATCCTATTTCTGCAGGATTTCCCGGTTTGGCGCAAGGAAATGAGTCCTCCTCTCTTAATCTCCATGATCTCTTGGTAGAAAATAAGACGGCTACCTATTTTATTCGCGTCAAAGGCGATTCCATGGAGGGGGCTGGGATTTTTGATAATGATATTTTGGTAGTAGATAGATCGAAAGAAATTGCTACCGGAAAGATTGTGATTGCTAGCCTTAATGGAGAATTCACCGTTAAACGGCTAGAAATTCAAAAAAACACTATTTTTCTTCATGCAGAAAATCCCAAATACCGTAAAATAGCGGTAACCAAAGATTGTGATTTTGAGATCTTTGGAGTGGTAACCTATAATATCCATAGACAAGTATGAATAAATACATTTGCTTAATAGATTGCGATAATTTTTACACCTCTTGTGAGCAAATTTTTCACCCTGCCTTACGTAACAAACCAGTGGTAGTTGCTGGAGGAAAAAATGGGATCGTGGTTGCACGCTCTAAAGAAGCCAAAGCCGTCGGCATCCCCATGGGCGGTGCCACCTTTGAATATCGCTCCCTTTTTACCAAAGAAGATGTAATTGTGCGTACTCCCAATCACACCCTTTATGGAGATATCGCAAAGCGCATTCGAAAAACAATAGACACCTTTTGCCTTCCTACTTTTATCTACTCCATTGACGAAGTATTTTTAGAAATACCAGAGCAGAGTTTTTCTACCACATTGCTCGAAGCTATCCAAACAAAGATCAAACGCTGGACAGGGATTGATGTTTCTATAGGAGTCTCTTCCACCAAAACATTGGCAAAGGTTGCTACCAAAATAGCAAAAAAGGGCAAAACTCGCCGCAAAGTATTGCTCGACCAAGAGGAGATTAATAAAACACTCTCTCACTTTCCTATCGAAGATATATGGGGTGTAGGGAGAAAATCAGTAAAAAAGCTCCACCTCCAAAAGATCAAATGGGCCAAAGATTTTCTCAGAGCTCCCGACCTCTTTTTAAAAAAATTAATGGGTATCCATGGGTTTCGTATCAAAAAAGAACTTCTTGGAGAAAATGCCTATCCCTTTGTGGAAAAGGTCAAAGACAAGTCACTTCAAATCACTAGAACCTTTCCTACCGAAATTGTCTCCATCAAAAAAATCAAAGAGATCCTATCCTCCTTTATAGAGGAAGGGTGTGAAAAATTACGTAAAATAGATCGGAAAGCTGAAGGCTTTTCTTTATTTTTGGAAACCTCTCGGTTCAAAGCAGGTGGAGCTTTTACTAAAACTTTTACTTTAGCTGAACCCTCTAATTACACCCCTGACTTTTTACAACTCAAAGAAGAGGCTCTTTGCCGTCTAGTTGACGGTGACCTCTTCATCAAACGAGCTGGCATCCACTTCTTTTGCTTGGTAGAAGCCACCTCTTCCCAACAAGGCCTCTTTACAGAAAAAAAAGAAAGCCCCGCTTTGATGAAAACGCTAGATGCCATCAACGAAAAATATGGCAAAAAAACCCTTCGCTTTGCCGCCTCTACCAAGCGCTACTCTAAAGAATCGCCCTCTTCCAAAAACTATACTACCAGCTGGGATCAGCTTTTAGAAATACCTATTTAGATTGAAAAAAAATAAGAGATTCTCCTATACTGCCTCTCTTTACAAAGGAGAAACCATGAAAAAGACAATATTTTCTTTACTTGCAATAACCCCAATGCTTGCAAGCAACATTCACGTAAATACAAAAAATAACCAAGAAAATCAAAAAACAAGCCACTGGCTGTTTTCTATCGGCACAACAGCCCACAGCCAAGACCCTTTCTATCCAACCATAGAAATCGGCTTTGGATACCAATCAAAATTTGAGGAAGACAAGTACTTCCAAACACAACGATTGGAATTAATGGGTGGAGCCTCATTAGATGGCAATTATACAACCTGGGCGATACCGAAATTTTCCGCACTTCACTACTTTAATACTCAAGGAAATATGCGATACTACTACCTAGTAGGAGCAAGCATCCACGGATACACCTACACCTATAAATTAAAAGAGATAAGAGAGTTTACTGTCCAATATAGCTATAAAGACTATGAAGGAAATGATATCATCAAAGATTATACTGACTATAGAGAAAATGAAGGACAGCTCTCTATTGCCGCTAACGTGGGGATTGGAGTAGAGATTGGAAAGCTCTACGGCACTATCAACAATTTCCAATTAAGCCTAGATCAACCTACTCTATTTTTTGGAAAAAAGAGAGATACGAACAGCTTCAAGCCGTTTTTGAAAGCAACATACATTGTTGGTTTCTAAATTATCTTTTTCTATAAGTAAAGGCCTCTACTAAGAGGCCTTTTTTTATAATAAATATTCTTGAAAAAAAAGCCTTTTTCCCATAAAATCTATGACCTTTTAGAATAAGGATTTAGAATATGACACAATCAAAAAAAAGCTTAACGGTATTTTTGCTGCTAATGATCAACTTAGCAACGGTACTCAGCATTCGTAACTGGCCTATTACAGCGATGTATGGCTATACTTCCATTTTTTATTTACTCTTATCGGCTCTTTGCTTTTTTGTGCCATGCGCCTTAGTCTCCGCAGAGCTTGCAACGCTCTTTCCTAAAAAAGGAGGAGTATATGTCTGGGTAAGAGAAGCTCTTGGACACCGCCTAGGTTTTGTAGCTGTTTGGCTATTATGGATAGAAAACATTGTATTCTATCCTGCAATACTTTCTTTTGTCTCTGCTGCCATTGCCTATGTCTTTTTCCCCCACCTAGCAGAAAACCCTATCTATACCTGTGTTATGGTAATTAGCGTATTTTGGGTCTTAACTTTCATTAATTTCCGTGGAATTCGCTTCACCGGTCGCTTTAGTACTTTTT
>JAHZKV010000104.1 GCA_022600215.1 bacterium | reverse complement strand
ACAGAATTTCGGAAGTAAAAAAACGCGTTAGTGCAAGAATTATTTTTGTTTGTGTACTCCACACGCCGATAAATCCATAAAGAACACCTAAGAAAACGAAGCAGATATAGGTTGATGTGTTAACAACGAACGTGATCGCTGATAATCACTGTAGCATGTGGTCAATATATCCTGGACTTGAAACGGTTGGTTCTAGCAAACAGAAACCATCATCATCAATGCCACACTCGATCCATCATACAACGATCATGAGTAATTAATACTATCGCCCCCGGGAAATCCAGTAGCGACTCTTCTAGTGTTTCTAATGTTGGGATATCTAAATCGTTGGTAGGCTCATCAAGAAGCAATACATCGGCCTTTTTACACATCAAGTGTGCAATGGTAATACGGGCTCGCTCCCCTCCTGAAAGAGTAGAAATAGGAACAGGTAAAAGCTCTGGTTCAAACAAGAAACGCTTCGCCCACGCACGTACATGAATTTTTGATCCTCGAAACTCCACATACTCCTTATTGGGAGAAAGAGCTTCTTTTAGGGTTATATCTAAAGGGAGGCGCTCTCTATGTTGATCGAAATAGACTACTTGTAGATTCTCTGCTCGCTTAATCGTTCCTGTATCACTCTCCATTTCGCCAGCAAGCATCTTTAATAAGGTAGTCTTCCCGCATCCATTTGGTCCAAGAAGTCCTAGCCTAGTCCCTGGTGAAAAAGTAATGTCTAAGTTCTCAAAGAGCTTTTTTTCCCCTAAACTTTTCGATGCATTTTTTATCACCATCAACTTTCGCGTCTCTCTCCCTGTCGCCTCAAAATCTATCTTTGAATGCACCTGCCGATTGCGTTTTTTTACTGCGGCATAGCGATCCATCATATCATGAGCTTCATCAATGCGAGACTGTGCTTTCGTCGTTCTTGCCTTCAGCCCCGCTCGAAGCCATGCCGTCTCTTTACGCACTTTCCCAGCAATGGACCTCTCCTGCTCTAACTGTCCCTTGATAAAGCGCTCTTTTTGCACTAAAAACTCTTTATAGGAAGCTTTAATAGAAAAGACACCCTCAGGATAAATCTTATCTATCTCCATAATTCTATTGGTCGCATGCTCTAAAAAATATCGATCGTGAGAAATGAGTAAATAGGTAATCCCCTCCGCTGCCAAAAACTTTTCTAGCCATACAATCCCCTCTAAATCCAAATGGTTAGTAGGCTCATCAAGCAACAATACATCGGGGTTTTTCACCAATTCACTAGCTATACTCAAACGCTTTTTCCACCCACCAGAAAGTTTTGCGGCACTCTCCTCTTCTCCAGTAAATCCAAGCTTTTCCAGTTGCCTCATCGCAAGCCTTTCGCGATCATGCTCTAAAACGCCCTTCCCCATCGCAGTGATCAACACCTCTTTAGGAGAAACATCCTCAAAAACACTACTTTGAGGAACATACCCAACTACCAGACCCTTTTTTCGAATGATTTCCCCACCATCAACACTTTCCTCCCCAGTAAGCATGCGCACCAGTGTTGACTTCCCACAGCCATTAAGGCCAATCAAACCTATTCGATCTCCTTCAGAAATAGTAAAGGTTAAATTAGAAAAAAGCTCTTTTGCAGAGATCGTCTTTGTTAAAGAATTGCATTGAATATATACGCTCATGCGCCCATTCTACCACAAAAAACCTCTACTTTCGAGCTTTTTTCTACTACATTATCATTTCCATAAAGAAAATTTTCTAGTTAACTCTGAAACGATATCCACATCTCCAAATAAAACAATTCCAAAATACGTTAATTCCTCACCTTTGGTTTGTTTTGTATTTTCTAGCTGCTCTTGATACGTTCCTCCCGTCATGGTATCGATAAAATCTACACAGACAACTCCCCTTAACTCTGCCTCTTTTTTAAGGGCCTCTATTTTATTTGAATTTTTCGCTTTTAATACGATAAAAGGCATATCAGATATATCGGGGTGAACGATCCCATCAGCATCCACATAATCAGACAAAAGCAATCCTTCTTTCCCTACTTTTGATCCAAGCCCTATGCTTATATGCCCTAAAGCATTCATCACTCTTCCAGTTTCTACTTTACCATTCATTACTGCGACTAATTTATTCTTAAACATACATCCTCCTACATATCAAATCGTGCAAAACTATTTTTCCAATTACCTTCTAATAAAGAAATAGCCAAATCCTTATCCTTTTCCTCTAATGCTTGAATAATTCTATTATGCTCATCATACGAGAGCTGAGCACTCTTTTCCTTTTCAAAATAATATAAATTAAGCCTCATCAATTTTACTTTCAAATCAGCTAATAGATGAATTAACTCGCAATTTTTTGAAAGCGCTACAAAGATTGAATGAAAAGCATTATCTGCCTCTAATGCTACTTTTCTCTGTCCTCTTCCCATGCTCTTTAAGAACTTTTCATTAGCCTGTTTCATCTTTTCAATGTCTTTAGTGGTAATATTTCCAAATGCCTGCGCCATCGCAAGCGATTCAAGTGTCCAAACAATTGAATATAAAGAATGTGCATCTTTAAAATTGACAGAACTTACTAATGTGGCACAATTTGGCTTTGTATAAATAAAGCCCTCCTCCTCCAAACGAAGAAGCGCCTCCCGAATAGGAGTGCGACTAATGCCCAACCTTTCCCCTAGCTGCTTATCTCTTATCTTTAGACCAGGAGCCATCTCCCCACTTACTATCCAATCACGAATTTTCATATAAGCCTCATGACTGACAAATTTTCTTCTTATTTTATGCATAGCTACCTTCTTTTGCGATATGTAATATATCACATATCGCTCTTTTATAGCAACTCTCGTTTCCAAATGCCCATTCTATTTGAAAAGCGCTTACTTTCTCTCAGGATCCAGCACTTTATAGACTAGCAACTTTAACAAGTCTTTTATCAAGAAGAATCCAAGGCAATAAGCCCATATAAAGAGCGCCCACTCCCAGCCAATTGGTGTCATTAAAAGCCCATACACAGCAATACAGGTTGCTAAGGCTTGCGTTCCACACACTGCAAAAAACAATATCTTTGCAGGTAAGATAGACCAAAATGGTCCCCGTGTTCTAGTGATAAATATCGTTAAATGGCCAGAGAGAGAAAAATATAAATACATCAGCGTTTGGGTGGCATCGCGATCTAACAAAAAGACTCGATCACTTAAATAGAACAAAGAAAAGGCAACACACACCTGAATTAACCCCAAGATGGTAGAAAAGCCTATTACCAAAGGCATATTCCACTCCTCAGGATCTTTCTTATATTGAACCCGATCATAAGCAATAGATAAGATAGCACCATCATTCAATAGCGCCAGCATCACAATCATCACCGCTGTCAACGGGTAAAAGTTATACGCCAAGATCGAAAGGGTCATAAAAAAAACTACGCAAAGAGTTTCAGAGATACGAAACATAGCATAGCTATTCATCCGCTGAAAGATCTTTCTACTCTCCTTGATCGCGTCAATAATTACATGAAGCCCCTTATTTAAAAGTACAATAGACGCCGCTGCACGAGCCGTATCCGTAGCACCAGATACAGCTACCCCACAATCCGCTTTTTTCAACGCTGGTGCATCATTCACCCCATCCCCTGTCATCCCAACAATATCTCCCTTTTGTTGGAAAGCCTCAATAATTCTGAATTTGTGTTCAGGAAAGACTTGAGAAAAACCATCGGCATCTACCACCGCCTCTTCTAAATCTTTTTCTCCCGCACCAAGCTTTGACACATTCACAATATTTGTTCCCATACCCAATGTTTGCGCCGTCTCTTTAGCAATAGAGGTTTGATCCCCTGTGATCATCTTTACCGAAATACCCATCTCTTTTGCTGTCTCAATCGTCTCTTTAGCATCCTCTCTTGGTGGATCAAATAAAGAAAGAAGGCCAAGGAATTCCCACTTCTCCTTACTTTTCTTTGCAACGCCTAAAGCACGGTATCCCTTGGCAGCAAAATTATTTACCGCTTCCTCCACCTTGTCGGCATATTCTCCTTCGCAAAGCTCTAAAATTACTTGAGGCGCTCCCTTAGATACAAAAATCTCCTCCCCCTCTTTTTCCACTTTAGCCTCTGTTCGCTTTGATACAGGATCAAAAGGATGAAACTCCATTCTAGTAAAACTCTCCATCTCTTTTTTATCAGAAAGAGCATCAAGTACCGCTGAGTCAATAGTATCATTATCCTCTTCTCGAGAAGAAAGAGCTGCATACAAAAGCAAGTCCTTAGAAGAAAAATCTCCTAAAGAAAAAGACTCACCAAGAGTGAGGGTATTTTTCGTCAAAGTTCCCGTTTTATCAGAACATAAGATATTCATACTAGCAAGCTCCTCAATCGATACCAGCTTAGTAACAACCACCTCTTTTTTGGCTAAGAGCCTTGCTCCAATTGCCATCGTCACTGATAATACCGTAGGCATAGCAACAGGAATCCCCGCAATAGTAAGCACCATAGCAAACTCAATAGTATCTAAAATAGGGTCCCCTCGAAAAATTGCCACCACAATAATAGTCACCACCAAAGCCGCAGTAAGTAAAATCAAGTAGTTACCAATTTTTAGCACCGCTTTTTGGAAATGAGAAGTAGTTTTTGCATCTTGCACCAACTCTGCTGTCTTTCCAAAATAGGTATTTGGTCCTGTTCCATAGACAAGGGCATTTCCTTCTCCTTGCTTGATAATAGAGCCAGAATAAATAGCATCCCCCTCTTTAGAGGAAGTAGGAAGAGATTCTCCCGTGAGCACTGATTGATCCACCTCCAGTGGATCCTTATCCAACAAGCGACAATCAGCAGGGACAATATCTCCAGGACGAAGGCGAACCACGTCGCCAGGAACCAGCTCAGCGGCAGATAAAGCTATCCATTTTCCATCTCGCTGGACACGTACTTGTAAAGGAAGACGCGCCCGCAAAGCAGCTATTTCATTTCCCGCATTCCACTCCTCCCAAAAACCTACTAAGCAGTTAGACACTAGCAATACAAGTAAAATGCCAAAGTCAGCATAGTGACCTACAATCAAAGACAAGACTACTGCCACCTCTAGCATCCAAGGGATAGGTCCCCAAAAATAGGAAAGAAGTTTAAGGAAAAAATTCTCTTTTTTCTCCTCTATCTCATTTCGGCCATACTTTTTACTTCGCTCTTTTGCTTCCTCACTAGAAAGTCCACTATCACTAGCATTAAGCTTTTTCTTTAATTCATCTAGAGGGAGCTTTTGCTCTTCCATCTACTTCTCCCATTTCCAATTTAATACTTGTGGCATATCTTTTCCGTACTTATCAATATATTGCTTATGCTCCACAAGAGTATCTTTAAGCTTTTGTTTCAAATAGATCCCCTTACTTCCCAGGTGCGGCAAGCGATCTATTAAATCGATCACCAAATTAAAGCGATCCAACTTATTTTGCACACGAATATCAAATGGAGTCGTAATTGTCCCCTCTTCTATATACCCTCGTACATGGATATTACGGTTGGTTCGATTATAAGTTAAGCGGTGCACCACTGATGGGTAGCCATGGTAGGCAAAAATAATATGCTTATCCTTTGTAAAAAGAGCATCATAATCTGTATCGCTTAACCCATGTGGGTGATCTTTTTGCGATTGCAATTTCATCAAATCTACTACATTGATCACTCGAACCTTTAACTCAGGCAGGTGCTCCCTCAAAATGGATACTGCTGCAAGCACCTCAAGGGTTGGAGTATCTCCGCAAGAAGCCATCACAACATCTGGAGCGCTGTCATGATCAGAACTTGCCCATTCCCATATGCTGATTCCTTGCGTGCAATGTTTGATAGCTGCATCCATATCTAACCATTGTGGAAGAGGATGTTTTCCAGCAATCACCACATTGACATAGTTACGACTACGTAAACAATGATCCATTACCGATAATAAGCAATTTGCATCAGGAGGAAGATAAACGCGTACAATATCAGCCTTTTTAGTAATCACATGATCAATAAATCCTGGATCTTGATGTGTAAAGCCATTATGATCTTGTTGCCAAACATGGGAAGATACCAAATAGTTGAGAGAGGCAATAGGTCTTCTCCACGGAAGCTCCTTTGTCACCTTCAACCACTTTGCATGCTGAGAAAACATCGAATCCACAATACGCAAGAAAGCTTCATAACTATTAAATAAACCATGTCGCCCTGTGAGTAAATACCCCTCCAGCCATCCTTGGCATTGATGCTCACTTAACATAGAATCAAGCACCCTCCCTGCAGGAGCCAGCGATTCATCTGTATCCTCTATACCTCCCTCCCACTGCCTATTTGTCACTTCAAATACAGCTCCAAGCAAGTTAGAAAGAGTTTCATCAGGACCAAATATGCGGAAGTTTTTTGACTTTTCATTTAATCGAATCACATCAGCTAAAAAATGCCCAAGAACTGGTGTATCACCTGAATAGACAGAGCCCGGTTTTGGAACACTAAGAGCATACTTGGTAAAATCTGGCATAACCAAATCCCTTAAAAGCATCCCTCCATTCGTATGAAGATTTGCTCCCATTCGACGATGCCCTTTTGGAGCCAAGTCTAAAATCTCTTGCTTAACACGTCCGTTGTCCTCAAAAAGCTCTTCTGGCCGATAGCTCTTCATCCACTGCTCTAAGAGCTTTATATGCTTGGGATGGTCTTTATCTACAAGCACAGGCACTTGATGAGAATGAAATGTTCCTTCATTTTTGATCCCATCTACCTCTTTTGGTCCACTCCACCCTTTAGGAGATCGCAATACAATCATTGGATACAAAGGTCTAGTAAGATCCTCTGTGCTCTTTGCATTCTTTTTAATTCGGTGAATCTCTGCAATAGCCCTATCCATTGTCTCTGCCATCTTTTGATGCATCTGTTTTGGATCATCTCCCTCCACAAAATAGGGCTTCCATCCACATCCTCTGAAAAAATGCTCCACTTCATCATGAGAAATACGTGCAAAAATAGTGGGATTACTAATTTTATAACCATTTAAATGTAAGATAGGAAGAACCACTCCATCATGAATAGGATGCAAAAACTTATTCGAATGCCAAGCAGTCGCAAGAGGGCCTGTTTCTGCTTCGCCATCTCCTACCACTGCTGCAACAATTAAATCTGGATTATCAAAGGCTGCTCCAAATGCATGTGATAACGAATATCCCAGCTCTCCCCCCTCATGAATAGAGCCAGGTGTCGTTGGAGCAACGTGAGATGAAATCCCCCCAGGAAAAGAAAACTGGGTGAAAAACTTCTTCAGCCCCTCTTCATCTTGAGAAATATTTGGAAAAACCTCGCTATAGGTTCCTTCTAAATAAGTATTTGCAACAAGTGCCGGCCCTCCATGACCAGGCCCTGAAATATAAAACATATTGAGGTCATATTTGTTAATCACCCGATTTAAATGAACATAGATAAAGTTTTGCCCAGGCGTTGTCCCCCAATGCCCTACTACCAAAGGTTTTACATGCGATAGCTTGAGGGGCTTTTTCAACAATGGATTGTCATAAAGGTATAACTGACCAACAGATAGATAGTTTGCTGCTCGCCAATACGCATCTATCTTCTCTAACATATCTTCTTCGTAATCTGCCATCTAAGCCTCTTATAACAAGTATACAAGCTTGACCATACGGATAAAAAATATCTTGTAAAGACTATTTAAAATAAAAAGAACACTTCCGCTCTAATTATTTTTTCTTTCTATCTAGCACTACCCGTACTGGAGCACTTACGCGGCTAGCATGATCAATAGCACGCACCTCATAGACGGCGCATCTTTATCCATGAATCCCAAAAGACCAGTCGAAACCAAAATTAAAAAACTAAACCAACATATTCGCTTCATGTCATGCTCCTTGTGCTATACTCGCTCTCATTTTTT
>JAHZKV010000103.1 GCA_022600215.1 bacterium | reverse complement strand
GAGAAAGTAAAGGAAGAAACAGTATCTGTAACTAGTAATCATATCACCCCAGGGATGATTATCAATTTGGAAGGAGAGGTCTACCGCGTAGAGTCTTCGGTAAAAGTTACGATGGCACGAGGGGTTCCCTTTGTAAAAACAAAGTTAAAAAATCTCATCTCAGAAGAGGTGGTGGAGAAAAGCTTTAAGCAAAATCAGACGGTTACGGAAGTAAAGTTAAATGAGAGGGAGCTGGAGTATCTATATTTAGAAGATAAGCAGCACCTATTTTTTGATATTGTGAATTTAGAGCAAGTGCTTGTTCCACAAGAGATCATGTCTGGGAAAGAAAATTACTTAAAAGAGGGGATCATTGTAAATGCTCACTTTTATGGGGAGACTATTTTTGCTATAGAATTACCGCAGTTCTTGGAGCTGCTGGTGGTAAAAACTGAAGACCTAGATGCATCTAACCCAATGAGCGCTTCTAACAAGCGAGCTGTTTTGGAAACAGGGGCTCGTATGGAAGTGCCGATGTTTATTGAAAATGGTGATATCATTAAAGTAGATACAGAAAATGAAGAGTATGTCCAAAGGATTTAACGATGGATTTAGATAGACTAAAAGAAGTGATAGCTATTTTTCAAGAAGCAAAGCTCGATAAGCTGGAAATAAAAGAGGGCGATGTGGAGATTGTGCTGGAGAAAGGAATGAAAGTGGCTCCGGTAGCAGCAGCTACGCAGCAATCTTCTTTTTCTCCTATGAAGGAATTATCAGATATTAACTTAGAAAAGACGATTGATGCCCCGATGGTAGGGTCATTTTATCGCGCATCCTCTCCCTCTGCAAAACCTTTTGTGAAGGTGGGCGATCGTGTAAAGAAAGGAGATATCCTTTGCGTGATTGAAGCTATGAAGGTGATGAATGAAGTAAAAGCTGAGCAAGAGGGATTGATCAAAGAGATAATGGTGGAGGATGGAGAGAGTGTCGACTTTGGAAAACCTCTCTTTACAGTGGAGTGATGAAAAGGGTACTTGTTGCAAATAGGGGAGAGATCGCATGTCGCGTGATTGGTGCTCTTCAAGATTTAGGGATAGAGGCTGTAGCTATTTATAGCGTCGCAGATAAAGAGGCGCTTCACGTTCAGCTTGCCGATAAAGCTATTTGTATTGGCGGCGCTTCGGTGCAAGATTCCTACTTAAATATTTCAAGGATCATCGCTGCAGCAGAAATTTCTGGGGCAGAGGGGATTCATCCTGGTTATGGCTTTTTGAGTGAAAATGCAGATTTTGCAGAGATAGTAGAAAAGTCGGGACTAATTTTTATTGGCCCTTCTTCTGATTTAATTCGCTCTCTGGGAAATAAAGTGGAGGCCAAAAAAGCTGCAAGGGCTGCAGGTTGTCCCGCTATTCCTGGAACGGTAGATAAAGTTTGCAGCGTGGATGAGGCGCTTCTACAAGCAAAAGAAATTGGATTTCCACTCTTAGTCAAAGCTGCTTCTGGTGGTGGTGGAAAAGGAATTCGGCTGGTAGAAAAAGCAGAGGAATTTGAAGCAGCCTTTTATGCTGCGCAAAAAGAGGCAATGCTTTGCTACGGCGATGATGCTATTTATTTAGAAAAAAAGATTGTTTCTCCTAAACATGTCGAAGTGCAGGTGATTGGAGATGGATATGGCAATGTGATTCACTTGTATGAAAGGGATTGCACGCTGCAAAGACGTAGACAGAAATTGATTGAAGAGGCGCCATCTCTTGCTATTCACAAAAGTAAACAAGAAGAGATTTGCAGGGCAGCGGTAGCGCTTTGTAAGAAGGTAGGCTATTTTTCGTTGGCGACGGTGGAGTTTTTGCTGGAAGAGGATGGGAGCTTTTATTTTATGGAGGTAAATACTCGCGTCCAAGTGGAGCACACCATTACCGAAGAGCTTTTTGGGGTAGATCTGGTCGCTATGCAAATTGGTGTAGCTCTTGGAAAAAAGCTACCTATCACGCAAGAGCAAGTGGAAAAGAAATGCGGTCATGTGATGCAGTTTCGTATCAATGCAGAAAATCCATCGCTCCATTTTCGTCCGAGCCCTGGGTTGATTACCCACTTTGTTCCGCCGCTGGGGGCGCATATTCGTTTTGATAGCGCAGCTTTTTCTGGATCCTACATTTCCCCTTATTATGACTCGATGATTGCGAAATTAATTGTGAGGGGAGATTCTCGGGAAGAGGTGATTGTTCGCGCTAAACGCGCTTTGCAGGCATTTCAAATAGAGGGGATAGATTCTACCATCCCTTTCCACATCGCTATGCTGGAAGACAAAGAATTTGTAGAAAATCGACATAATATCACCACCATTGATTCTAGACAGGAAGTGAAGGTATGAATAGAAAGGGCATCATTTTAGCAGGCGGTCTGGGAACGCGCCTTTTTCCTCTTACAAGAGCGATATCAAAGCAGCTCCTCCCTGTGTATGATAAGCCGATGGTATATTATCCACTCTCTACCCTCATGCTTGCAGGAATACGCGAGGTGCTTATTATCACTACCGAGCAAGAGAGGCCTCGCTTTGAGCAGCTCTTGGGAGATGGTAGTAAATTGGGGATGAGCCTTTCTTATAAAGTGCAGTCTGACCCAAAAGGGATAAGTGAAGCTTTTATTCTAGGGGAAGAGTTTATTGGAAATTCTTCGGTAACTTTAGTACTTGGTGATAATATCTTTTGCGGAGAGGGATTGGAATCGCTCTTGAAAAATCCTGAGCTTGATACTCGTGGTGCTACTGTTTTTGCAAAAGAGGTCGCCGCTCCAGAAAAATATGGGGTGGTACATCAAGATGAAAATGGTAAAGTGATAAAGCTTTTAGAAAAACCAAAAGAGCCACCAACGAATTTAGCCGTGACGGGTCTTTATTTTTATGATAACGACGTGGTAGAGATTGCCAAAGAGGTAAAGCCTTCCCATCGTGGTGAGCTGGAGATTACGGACATTAATAATATCTATCTAGAAAAAGAAGAGCTGCACGTCTCTATCTTTGGTGAAGGGGTCACCTGGTTTGATACCGGAGGCTTTGATGCCTTGCTTGAGGCGGCATGCTTTGTAAAAGAGCAGCAAGAGAAAGGCTTCTTGGTGGGAGCTATTGAAAAAATTGCCTATCAAAATGGATGGATCAATCATGACCAGCTGCAAGAACTTTGCCTTTCTTTAGAAAAAAGTGGTTATGGCCATAAAATCATATCACTGTAGATAGACTACCCGACTTAAGCTTCAGTTGGAGGGTTAAATCGGTAGTCTTCATCAATCGCAGTTGTATCTAATTCAGGATGCTTCCTTTTAAATTCCATTCGTAGATCATAGAAAAGTTCCCCGTCTTTTGAGTTAAAGCTTTCACCTAAGTAATAATATTGGAATAACCAAAGACTCATCCAGTAGTTATTGTCATCAACATCATCATCAAGAGGGGGCGGTGTTCTTATATCAAAGCTTTGACGATTTATGAGTACGGTATTAGATGTTCCATGACAATTTAAAGCAGCAAGTAACTTGTATTGATTTTCTGGTTTATTCGATTCATTATGCTCTATGTCTTCATTAATTGAATCCAACGCGAGTAAAAAGGTCCCTAGGGTTGGGGCTGGTATTACTGGGCGGTGGCCTATAAATTGGAATCCAACTGTAGGTAGGTGATCTATCAAGCGATTAACAGTTGGAAGGGTATTCTCATTTGGATAAGCGAAGTATGCACCCCATTCTCCAAGTGTAATAAGATCTACTTGTTCAGGGAGAGCTACGTGGATGAGGTGTTTTTTGTAGTCAATAGCCCAAGTGTTTGCCAGCCAGGGAGTGTGCCATCTTATTTCAAGGGCTTTTAAGGCAACAAAAAGGGTTTTGCTGTTAACAGGAGTGTCTTCTGGATAGCCTAAATCTATTAAAAGTTTTTTGTAACGACCAAGGTATTTTTGATACTTAGGTGTAGTTTTATCTACAGCTATTTCTTTGAATAGGTGTCTTGTTCCTTGAGGGTCTCTTAGGTGTTGGATAAAGCGATAGGCGCAGTAGGTGATGATAACAAGAGCGACAGTGAGAGCGCTGCCTATGGTGAGGATTCGATATCTTTGTGGTGCATTTCCCCAAATAGAGGGAACGCTTGTGCCAGAAACTGGTAAAACAGCCATAGGAGGTACTCCTTATTTTTTTGCCGTGCGGCGCGATCGTTTACTTCTCAGTTTTGCCTTGGAGTAGGCGGTAGATCCATACAATACTTCATATACATTGGTGATGGAGATAAAAGCTTTAGGATCGGTGTCGAGGATGAGATCTTTCAATTCAGCTAAATCCAATCTTTCCACAATGATATTAAGGATATCAGTATTGCTTCCAGAAAAGCCACCACGTCCTGGGGTAACGGTTAGGCCAAGGCCCAGCTCTTTAAGTACTTTTTTCGCGATCTCTTCCGATTTTCCTGAAATTACTGATACGGATTTGATCTCATCAAGACCTACAATTACCAGATCAATCATCTTGAAGGCGACAATATAGGTAAGGAGGGACTTTACTCCTACGTGCCAATCAAGGGAAATGAGAGCATATCCTGCAAAAACAAAGATATTAAAGATAAGCACCACTTGTCCTACGGTATAGCCGTAGCGCTTGTTAAAGATAATACCTAAAATCTCACTGCCATCTAAGCATCCACCAAAGCGGATGATAAGTCCTACTCCAATACCAAGGATGGCACCACCAAGGACAATAATTTCTAGGGGATCTCCATGGAATTTTGGGCCATTTTTTAACAAAGCTAAAAAGATGGTAAAAAAGACAATAGCCACACCCATTGGAATGATGAAGGATTTACGTATGTGTTTGTAGGAGAGGTATATAAAGGGTAGGTTTAAAAAGAAAAAGTAGAGGGGGATAAGGTCTGGTTTTGTATAGCGTCCGATGATCAAAGAGATACCCACAATACCGCCATCAATTAAGCTGTTTGGGTAGAGGAAGAGTTCGATAGAAATAGCGGTAAGGAGCGCTCCAAGGATAATCATGGAATACGTTTTAAGTAAACTTTTAAAACTCTTGGATGGGGGCCTTACTTTCACAAGCTTTTCTCTCTTTTATTGTGAATACACAGTAGTCCATTTTTTCATTAATTTCAAGAGAAGATTTTGTTTCAGCATTGCAAAGTACTTCCCAAATTTCAGGGAATGTCTCTTGCACTTGCTTATTTGTGGCTGGAAGTAAAGCGGAGTGGATACATGTTGCTATTAAGATCATGTAAATATAGTACGATAAAATATCAATTTAAGAAAAGGTTTTACTCCGTATCTTTGGTGATGCGTTCTAGATTGTAGGCGAGGTATCCAACGTAGATGGAGATTGCTGCAGAGAAAAAGCACCAAACAGAGGTAAAAGCTTTTAAGTAGAAGAAGGCTGTTGCCATCGCTGAAATTGCAATGCAAATCCCAAGAAATTTGATGCGCATGGATTTTGCTACAAGGAAAGGGACAATGGTAAAGAGGAAATACAGCGATACTCCCCATTTATTGAATAGGGGGTGATGAATTTGGTAGCAGATACTGTGGGCGCATATCTCCAGGTGGAAAGAGGTTTTATAGAAAAATGGAGATCCATAGAGGGCAAGGCCATAGAGCAGTCCACAAAAAGCAGTGACATAGAAGAACTTTTTTCGTGGATGATCAAAGACTCCAAGAGAGAGAGGAACCCAAACAGGCCACAGAAAAAATGCAAAGAATAGAAAGATGTAGGAGAGGACCTGATCGAGGTTGGGGTCTTTCCCAAGAAAAAGCCATACAAATCCTTCGCTGAGTTGCTGGATTCCAAATAGTAGAGGAATAAGCGCAACTAGCATAAAAGAGTGATCCTTAGACGATAAGGTTCTTTTTATGGTATAGGCACCGGTTCCTATTAAGACGGCCGATGCGATAAAACTTGCTTCTGCTGAAAAACACATAACTTTACATTCCACAAAGGAATATATCTTGTAAAGAGAAAGAAAAAAGGGTTGATAGTGAAAGATTTGTGTAAATAAAGTGCGCGAGAGAAGGGGCTCGAACCCTCAACTTCCAGCGTGACAGGCTGGTGCTCTAACCAATTGAACTACTCCCGCAAAAGAGTTTTGGGCGCAAGAGGATTTGAACCTCTGACCGCCTGTGTGTAAGACAGGTGCTCTACCACTGAGCTATACGCCCTCGTATAGATTCTGTATCGATCCAGTCGATGCAAAATGTGAGTAACATTGTAACCTTGATCTAAATATATTTGCAAGTATAATTGTTAGAATGAAACGATATTTTCTTTTAATCCTCCTTTTTTTGGTCTCTTGTAGCCCTTCAACCCTTTCTGAATGGCGAGTGGAGGGCGTTTCTATTGTTAGAAATTTAGTAGAAGAGTTAGAGGGGGTTACCTCGCTAGAGGAGCTGGAAGCAAAAAAAGGGAGTCTCAAAAAAAAATATAACCAGCTTGTATATGTGATGATAGAGGCAAGTCACTATGAGGAAGAGGAGGGAGATCTTGTCCCTGATAGCTTTTATAGTGATGCTCTTCGTGATCAATATGTCAGGCTTTATGAAATAGAAGGGGCCAGAGCGCTTCTATTTGAGATTCAACGAGAAAGTTTACACAAGCTCGATAAACATCTAAATGTCAAAAAACCTTAAAAAGTTTCTGAAAAATGGAGTTTGTTGAGTTTTTCAAAATCTTTTTTGTGGTCATTGTGGTGCTTATGATCGGTAAGATCTTGTACATGAATAGGAACGCAGGTGATAAATCCTTCGGTTAAGAGGTGAATATCGCTGTTTTCTTCTTCGTCATGGTGGTCCCATTCTTCCACAAGAGGGTAGTTGGTGGTACCTTTTAAATCTGTATCACTTCCAACCTTTAGATCCCAAAAGCTTTTGCCCTGTTTTGCAAGAGAAAATCCTTTCATGCCATCCACTTTGTGCGCAGGGAAGTTTACATTCATTAATGTTCCTGCGGGGATAGGGTGTTCATGAAAGTGCTCTACAATACTTGGGATAAATTGCTCTGCTTTGGCAAATTTTTCTTCGCCTTCATCATACATGGCAGAAAAGGCAATACCTGGAACTCCGGCAAAAGTTGCTTGGACCGTAGCACCAACTGTGCCGCTATATAAGACATTTCTTCCTGCATTGGAACCATTATTGATTCCTGAGATGATAAAGTCTGGCTTTTCGCTGCAAAGGTAGTGGAGGGCAAATTTAGTGCAATCAGCAGGGGTGCCAAATACTTTCCATACTTTTACCTCTTCGCCTTCCCAAGAGATCTCTTCTGCTTCGATCATGCGAGATTTTGGTAAAGAGACGCCAACGCCTTTACAAGACTGATCTTCTGCAGGCGCCACAACGGTGACGTTTGCAATAGAGGAGAGTGCTTTGTAGAGGTGGAAAATACCTGGGGCATATACACTGTCATCATTAGTAATTACGATATTAAATTTCTTCATAGCTATTCTCCTTTTTTCCCACATACCTCATCAAAAAGTATATGTAAAGAGAGGATTGATGGAAACTGCTTATTTCCGCAGAGATTTATCACTGCCATATTCTCTAAGTGCGTGAAAGAGATTGGTTTTAGCGTTAGGAAAAAGACTTTTTAAGTGGGTGAGAAGTTCTTTGGTGTCACGTCGTTTAGATTTGGCTCCCACAGGACATTGGCAGGTAAGGCGAAAAAAGCCTTTTTGCCTAGCAAATTCTAAGATCTCTTTTTCATATACGTAATAAAGAGGACGAATGATGGTTATTCCGTAGTCGTGCATGGGTACCTTGGCAAGCTGGCTCGCAAATTCTCCTTTATGTAGAAGATTGAGGAGGAGGGTTTCTAGTACGTCATCTTTGTGATGGCCAAAGGCAATTTCTTCACATCCAAGCTCTTTTGCTTTCTTAAATATAAGAGAGCGCCGTTCACGAGAGCACGAATAACACTCTAGCTGCGATAAGGTTTTTGTCGACTCAAGGGTATGGAGAGGGACGCCTATCTCCTTGCAAAAAACTTCGATATGTTTTTTCGTAATTGCTGGCCCACAAGAAAACTCACCATCTACATAGAGGGCGTGAATTTCTAGATCGGTAAACCCTCTGCCTGCTATTTTTTGTAAAAAATAGAGCATGGTCAAAGAGTCTTTTCCACCGCTAAGAGCTACGGCCATTTTTTGCGACGTGCCCATTTTATGGGTGTAGAGAGCCTTTCTTACTAAACTTTCAAGTTTTTTTTCTAATCTAGTGGGGCTTTGTTTCTCTATACAATTACTCAGATTCATAGTAATATTGTATCTTAAAGTAGGTTAAACAGGAAGGTTATGTCAGATAAACCCAAAAGAAATGATCCTTGCCCATGTGGATCTGGTAAGAAATATAAAAAATGTTGTGGAACTACGAAAAAATTAAATGAGCGATCCGCTAAAGTGATGGAAGGTGGCTCGGTGAATTCTCTTTTAGGGAGAATCCAAAGTAGTACTGGACTCGGTGGAGGGGAAAGCGGCACAAGCTCCCTTAAAGATCGAATTTCAAAAAATATTTCAGGTCTTCCTTCCAAAACTGAGAGTAAAGAGGATTCAGAGTAAGAAACTCTGTAAGATAAGTTTAGAGAGTTGCGACAAAAATATCTACTTCTGCATCTTCCGGATTTTGTGCTTTTTCCCCATAGAGCTCATAATCGGCTGTGTAGGCTCTTTGGATGTCGCTGTTCCATATCTTTTGCCAGGTTTGATAAATACACTCTTTGATATTCCCTTTGGAGGTGAACTTTTGGTAGTTCCCTGCAGGGATGGTAATAGCGCTTAGTCCTTCTGGAACATTTGAAAAATCTTCTACACGGTGGCCAATAACAACGCTATAGGGAGCCATATAATCGCTTTCATATTCGGTATAAACACAATATACACTGGAAGATTTTTTGTTTGCGATCTTATCGCTAATTTGGTTTTTATAAAATTCCCCCCATAGTGAAGGGATATCTTTAGTATAGGATTGCCCATTTTGGTTGGTGGTTTTTACTTTAATACCAACAATTTTTATCTCTTCCATCTGATCTCCATATTAAAAAGTTGATATCTAGTATATACCTTCCATTCTACTTTGTAAAGTACAGGCAAAATCTGCTATAAAAAATATTTTTTCCAAGAGGGTGGTAAAAATATATAAAAAGGATTGCGGCAATTTATAAATATTGCTAAAATGATTCTTTCGATTTTGCTGGTGTAGCTCAATTGGTAGAGCACCCGACTTGTAATCGGACGGTTGGGGGTTCGAGTCCCTTTGCCAGCAAATCACCTTATTAGATTATCTAGTAAGAGGGGGAGTCGCATAGTGGCCAATTGCAAGAGACTGTAAATCTCTCGACCTTCGGTCTACGTGAGTTCGAATCTCACCTCCCCCAACCTTTTTAACGTCAGCTATGAAAGACTCATGCTTTTATTATTTTTCACAGTTTTCTTATACATTTTAATTTTTTCTACTCCCCAAACCACTTTGTGGTTAGCGTCGCATAAAAAATTAAAATCCATTCGAGAAACCTGAAAAAATTCTAAAAACAGCAGTCTTTCATAACGGACGATATTATGCCTTCCTCGAGAAATTCATACATTTTGTATTTTCCACAGCTTTCTTATAGATTGTGTTTTTTTACCTACTACAAGTGTGCGGGTCTTTATTTAGTGTACCTTTGAGATTTATAACACTTTTAAGTAACATGGTTCTGATAGTAATAGCATCAAGATTTTCTCTAGAAAAGTGGCAATATCCTTGTTCAGAGCCAAGGTCTAGTGAATCACCTGCTATATTTTTCTTTTTAGCGTCTTGTTTTGTTACGGTGATGGTAAATGCAAGGTGAGTGGATCTACAATCAGGATTTTGCAAGCGAAATGGTACTTTTTACAAAAGGGGAAATCTTGTCTGTAATGCATACACGATTACGTAACTCAAATTGACATTGGTTAGAAAATCCAAATTGAGTACTTACGCCTTGGCCGGGATTAGTGCATAAATATGCTCCTATATGAATAGAATAATGCATAGTATTTCTCCATTTAATTGAAATTGATAAGATCTTAATATTACATGTGTTTAAAAGCGAGTAAAAAGTGAATGAATTTGAGATTTGTTTTTGAGTTACCTTTTTGCCGGGAGGATAGTGAATTCCACAGAGGATTTGCAAAAAGTTTCTTTGATGAAAAACAAGGATATTAGTGTGCCGATTAGGCTGATTGCAATGAGTACGAAGAAAGCATAGGAGTAGGATGCAAGAGGGGAGGATATTTTAGAGGAGAGTCCTTCAATCAAAGCTCCAATGAGTGGAGCATTAATGGCAGAGATGCTCATCACGATAGCATTGGTTAGGCCAAAGCCCACGGCTAGGTATTTTGCGTTGAATTGTTCCCCAATAAAGGCAAAGCCAAGGTTAATGCCGCTTGCTCCCACACCAAGAAGGAAAAAGGCTATGTGCATCCACAAAGATCCCTGAAGAAAGACAATCATACAAGTAGCAATAAGTCCTATGTAGTTACAAAGCATAAAGTAGCTTTTTCGTTTTTCAAAGTAGTCAGAGAAAAATCCAATCATAGGGCATCCAAGAGCAAAGCCCACCCAAGAAAGGGTTAGTATGTTTGAAGCGCTTAGAGCGTTTACCCCTTTTAAGGTTAAAAAGTATCTCCCTTCATTTTCTGTTAGGTATTCAATAGAAAAGTAGACGCAGGTAGAGGCTATGGCAATCAACCATGGCTGAAGTCGGAAAAAGAGTTTTTTCAATGTGAGGAGGACTTTTTCTGGCTTATAAAGGAGGATAAAAGCGCCAGAGCTATGGCGGTTGTTTTCCACAAAAAGAAGAACTAAAATAGCAATAGCAATGCTAGTTAAACCAAGTCCATAAAAGACATCTTGCCAGGGGATGTTAGAATGGTGAGCAATTTTTTCTAAGGGGCCTGCAGCGCCCATTGGGCCGATGGTTCCAATAAATTGGGAAAGTCCAATAAAGATAGCAATATATTTGTATGGCATCCAATCTTTCACCGCCATCAAGACGCAGATAAATCCAAAAGCTGCCCCAAATCCCATGATCATTCTACTCAATAAGCCCAGGTAAAATCCATGGGAGTTTGCAAAGCAAAAAGCGCCGATAGCACAAAAGATAGAACCAGTGAAAACAGCTTTTTTTAAGCCAAAGTTATCTACAATAATTCCTGCAGGAATTTGCATAAAACCGTAGACGAGTAAGAAAATGGTGGTGCTGATAAAGGAAAATTGTACATTGGATAATTGCAAATCGTGCATGATTTGTTGTTGAAAGGTTCCCACAACGGTTCGAAGTAAGAATTCATACATAAAAAAAATAGCACAAATAAACCAAACGACAAATCCTTTTAAACTAAATGAGTTTTGTTTCATATTTTATTGGTTGATATAACTATCTGGTTGTTTTTTGTCCCATTCTTCAATCTTTGTTTCGGCCTTATCATAGTCGATAAAGGATGCAATTTTATATACTGGCAATCCTTCGTGAACAAGAGGGGAGGTGTTCATACCTACGACAATACCTTCTTGTTCGGTGGTAATATATTCCGCTACACCTGTGCCAAACGGATCAGAAATAGTGCCTATTCGATCGCCTGCTTTGATGGTTTGACCAAGCGTTACTTGCGAAGTTAGGATGCCCCCACGATGCGTGCTGATCCAATCTTCATCTCGGCTATAACTTGGTTTATTGTGGTAGGAAGGTTGTTCTTTGAGCATATCTAAAGCCTTCATCAGGTTTTTTATGCCCTTAACACCAAGGTCAATCGCATTTTCATCAAATCGAACAGCTTCTCCTGCTTGGTAGACAAAAAGTTCCGTATGTAATTCTTTGATGGTATCGCGAAGGTTGTTTTCTTCTTCTGGAAAATTAGTAATCACCGGGGTTTGAAATAGCGTCGCATGTTTTTGTGCTTTTTTATCTTCAAAATTACAGTAGACTTGGGGCAAAATATTGTGATTGATTCCCCCAGTTTGGAGCTCGATACAAATGTCTGCCTTCTTTAATATTTCTTCTGTAACAATAGAGGCTATCCTTTCTCTAAAAGAACCTTCTTCATTTCCAGGAAAGCAGTCCGTTAAATCTTCTGCCATTGGGATAGTAGATGGGTAGTAGGTAAGGCCAAATATATTCATCACAGGAATGGCAATAATTGTTCCAGACACTTCTTCCACAGGGGTGGATTCTATGAGCCGGTTGACAATTTGAAGGCCATTTAATTCCGTTCCTTTTAGGCCAGAGTAAATAACCACAGTAGGGCCTTTTTTCTTTCCATGGATCACACGTATTGGCATAAAAAGAGGGGAGCAAGAATAGCGTTCAGGTAGCGGCATAGCTAGATTTGCCGTTTCTCCAGGATGGATATTGGTATTGCAAATCACTAATTTGGAATTGGATTTTTGCGTGCTCATATTTTCCTATGGTAGATAACTGATAGAGCATACCTTAACAAATACCCCTAATAGTTTCAAGGGAGGGTCTAGAGGAGCTCTTTATCGTTGGAGAGGGTGAGGAGGATCCAAGGGGTGGAGAGGGTGAAGACTTTATCGGGGTCGTGACCTTCATAGAGATGTTCTGTTAGCTCTTTAGCGCAGGTAGTTTTTATCTCTCCTTGCATTGTAGTGAGGGAGGAGAGTTGGTGGATAATTTCTGTTTGGAGCGCTTGTTTGGAGTAAAATTGTGTGTGCTCAATTTTTTCTTCGATGAGAACGCTATCAAAGGGAGCGGTGAGGGCAGCATTTTCCACATCAAGGCGAGATCTTTTTTGAAAGGGGGCATCTTTGGTATGTTCTATCCACTTTTCTTCTTCTAAAAAGGCAGCAACTCTTGGGTCAGGGGCAAGAGGGAAGTATAGAAGTGCTTCTTCTTCAAGGTGTT
Organism: bacterium; assembly: GCA_022600215.1. Taxonomy (GTDB): domain Bacteria; phylum Chlamydiota; class Chlamydiia; order Chlamydiales; family 2-12-FULL-49-11; genus JAJACQ01. Next base: position 345 of record JAHZKV010000103.1, on the reverse strand, counting down.
TTTCCAGGTGAACAAAGATAGCGGGGAGGTTTTTCTCGCACTGCATCGTTCCTACCGAGTAGATTTGGGTAAACTTTTTCCCTAGGTCAAAGGCAGTAAGATCTTGGGTAAGAAAGGTTTTTTCTCCATGATGAGGGGCAGCGCGCTGCACTTTAGAGATGCTTGAATCAATTGCGGTAGTTCCTTTTGGAAGGGAGCGGATCAGCGCTTCATTACATCCCACTACTAATATCTTTTGTTCTTCATCCCATTCTTTTTTCTCAAAAACGGTGCTGGGTAGGTAGTTATTAGTCATAATCTTATCTTAAGAGACTAGGTTTTCCTTGTCCATTTATTCTTAATCAT
>JAHZKV010000010.1 GCA_022600215.1 bacterium | reverse complement strand
TTTTCTTCTTGTAGTTTTTCTACGAGCAACCGTTTTTGTGGTTTTCCTTCGAGAAACACCTCTTTTTGCAGTCCCTCTACGAGCAGTTGTTTTACGTTTTGCAGGACTTTTTCTTGCAGTAGTTCTACGTGTCGTACGTTTTGCTGTTTTTCTTTTTGCAGCAGATTTTTTTCTCGTTGCATTCATTGGTTTTAATGAGAAATAACGTCTCATCCAATTCCATACTTTTTTCATAGAAAATGCTGCTTTTTTTCTAGAAGTCTTTCTTCTAGCACGAGCTCTAGAAGGAGCAGCTCTTCTGCTTCTAGATCTTGTTGTTCTTCTTGATTTCATAGTATTCTCCTAAATATTTAGTGAAAAAAAGGGGGATTTTCCCCTTCTTTGCTCCTCGACTATGTATATAAAAACAATAAAAGCTAGCAAAAGGAAAAGTTTTTCCTAACTTCCTCATCACTACATGATTACAAAAGTTTTTGCCTTACATATTATAGATAGAGCTTTGCAGGAATCCTAAAATAGAGTATAAAAAATCTTTTATACAAAAATTTAGAAAAGGATATTTTGTGGAATTATCAGAAACAAAAAAAGGTGGAAAGCGCGTAATATCGGTCTTTATATTGGTGATGTTAAACGTCTCCATCATGGCATCTTTGCGTAACCTTCCCCTTGTTGCCTCCTATGGATTCTCTGTTCTTTCCCTCTTTTTAATTGTAGGATTTTGCTTTTTGATGCCTTGCGCACTTGTTTCTGCAGAACTTGCAACAGGCTGGCCAAAGTCTGGTGGTATTTACATCTGGGTCCGAGAAGCCTTTGGAGATACATGGGGATTTGTTGCTATTTGGCTCCAATGGATCCACAACGTCGCTTGGTATCCCGCTATCTTATCCTTTATTGCAGCAACCCTTGCCTATGTCTTTTATCCCCCTATTGCTGAAAGCAAATACTACGTACTTGCTGTAGTATTGATCAGCTTTTGGAGTGTTACTGTGATGAACTTTAAAGGGATAAAAATGTCCGCATGGTTTTCTACCCTTGGCGTTATTGCAGGAACCATTGCCCCTGGAGTTTTCTTAATCTTGTTAGGATGTGTTTGGCTCTCTGCTGGTAACCCTTCCTATATCGAGTTTTCATGGGAAGCACTTATCCCAAAACTAGACTCCATAGAACACCTCTCTTTTCTAGGAGGCCTCTTCCTTGCATTTGCAGGATTAGAAGTTTCCTCTGGATATGCAAGTGAGGTAAAAGACCCACAAAGAAACTACCCAAAAGGTATTATCTTTGCAGCTCTTATCACCTTCTTCCTCTTTATGCTCGGATCCCTAGCAATTGGCGTAGTTATCCCACTTGATAACGTAAACCTTGTTGCTGGACTAATGGAGGCCCTCACCGTCTTTTTAGATCACTTCCATATGAGCTGGATGATCCACGTGCTTGGTATTTTACTGGTCTTTGGAGCCATTGGAGAGGTGAATGCGTGGATTATTGGTCCCGTAAAAGCACTTTTTACCACCACCCAACACGGAAACCTCCCTCCATACTATCAAATTACTAATAAGGACAATGTTCCAGTAAACATCTTAGTCACTCAAGCTATTATTGTAACTATCGTATCGCTAGTCTTCACCCTCATGCCAAACATTAGTAGTGCTTATTGGATATTAACCGCTCTTTCCACACAGCTCTATTTGCTCATGTATATATTGATGTTTATTTCCGCTATCAAGCTTCGCTATTCTCAACCTTTGGTACCAAGAGCGTATCGTATTCCTCACCCTCATAAAGGAATGTGGGCCGTAGCAATTTTAGGAATATTAACATGTCTCTTTGCTTTTATTATACTCTTTGTGCCCCCTGCACAAATTGACACTGGTAATACTTATGTATATGAAGGATTTTTAATCATAGGACTTGTGATCATGACAGCTATTCCTTTTATCATCCACTCCTTCAAAAAACCTTCTTGGTATGGTGCTTTTAGACCAGATGCAAAAGATTAAATAAGGAATTATCGTTTTTCTGGAGCGTTTGGAAAAGTGGAGCCCCTATCCTCTTAGTTTTTGGATATACCCTTTTGTCTTGCCCCATGGAAACTCTACCTCCACTTCGTTTATCACCTTAAACCTGGAGTCATAGTCGGTTAATGGGTAAGAAATAGTAATTACTCTTGTTCTTTGTCCTACTTTTTGGGTAAAAGCAACAATTTCCTTCTCCTTCATCATGGTTCCATATAAATAGATAAGATCAAACTTCTTAAGATCTTGGTCTAAAAAATTTCCATAAGTGAAATGGACTTTAGGAAAGAGTTTTTTTCCTTTTTTTACAAAGACTCTCAATTGCTCAAAAGCAAAAACTTTACAACCAAATATTTTTTGAACAAAAGCGCATACTCTTCCTCTCCCAGCCCCTAAATCCACAAAGTATTGATACTTGTTAATACCCCCAGAAGCCTTTATCAGCTTCTCTATGACCTTAACAGGCGTCTCTCCATACTGATGGGGGGATCGCTCTCCTTTTCTCTCTAAATGCTTCCTAACAGCTCTATATGGATTAAGAAAAAAATAAGAAAAAAAGAGTTTGATATCAATTTTGATAAGAAAAGGATAACAAATATACTCGTTCATAATGAATGATTATAACAAACTATAAATTACCAGGCAACGCTTTCACCAGGGGGGATAGGGAGAAATGTACTATGATCTAAGTTGTTTTTTTCCATCTCTTTATACAAATCATATGGAGGGGCATCTGCCGGCTCTTCTGAAAGGCAAAAAGTTGCCCAGTGCATCCCAACACTTAGCTTCGTCCCTATATCTTTATGAATAGCAACAGCCCCTGCAGGACTAAGATGGACGGTTTCCATAAATTTTTTAGGTGAATAGGTCCCAATAGGACAAATAGATAAGTCTATATCAGAAAATCTTTTCCCTATCTTCTTAAAATCATGCTCATTATAAGCGGTATCTCCTGCAAAATAAAAGCGCTTTCTTTGCCCTTTGTGGGAAATAGTTGCTACAAATCCAGCCCATAAGGACTTATTCCCATCAAAAAAACCTCTACCAGAATGGTGTTGAGCAGGGACTGCCGCAACTTCCAGTTCTTGCGCCCCTTTTTTCGAACAAAAACGTACGGTTTGCCACCAATCTAGCTCAATAACTTTTGATATCCCCTTCTTTTCAAACCACTTTTTTAAGCCCGCAGGAACAATAAAGGTTACCTGAGGAAAATGTTGATGAATTCTTCGGATAGATGGAAGATCTAAATGATCATAATGGTTATGACTCACAAAAACATAATCGAGCTTCTTTATTTCTTCAATATCCATGTGTGGATCATGCTTTCTTTTTGGTCCAGCAAAAGAAACTGGGGAGCATCTCTTATTCCATATAGGATCAGTTAATATCGTAAGGCCAAAAACTTCAATTAAATAGGTGCAATGATTGATAAAAGTAGCACGCGATTCCCCTTCCCTTTTCGAAATAGGATAGGAAAAACCTTCTGGAACAGCTGTTTTCTCTTTATCTTTGTAAAACCCTAAAAACCAAGCAATAAAGTGAACAGGCGTTCGTTTCAGTCGCTTGATGTGTGGATTTTTGTATCTTTTGAAAAGGCCCATAGCCCAAAGCTTAGAAATTTTGGACTTTTTTTAAAGCTTTTTTATTTAAAAGAAGCTTCTTTTTTTCCGCTCTAGAACGAGCGTGAGCGTTTTTTCAAAAGCACTTGCCTCATCATCAAATTGAATAGGACCAGGAGCTAAGTATGCATCACTTTTTATCCACTTCCCCCGCTTTTTAGAAAATTCCTTAAATGGTGCTCCCTTCAAATCTACCAATGCTTTTGCAATCACCAATTTCTCCTTCCCATGTCTCCTCTCCGTTGACATCATTCCATCAATTGGAATTGCCATTCCATCCCACTCAGATACAGGAAGGTGTAAATTTTTGATAGCAGCCATAAAACCAGTTTTTCGATCACGCACTAAAATAGCCGCAATCATTCCAAGGTTATAGCAATATGTTGCATCAAAATTCGATGGCAAGGCACATCTGCCATCATATCCGTAGAAAACTGGCACTACCTTAAACTTTACTGCTTCGTTATCTTTCACACGCTCTTCCACCATTTCAGCTATTAGCTGATCCGTTGAAACATGAGAGAGCTGCATATTACCATGTGGATCTAAATCTTTTTGCAACTGCTTTTGGATGGATAGAGGCAAAGATTCAAAGAGCTCTTTTTCGTTACCAGTTAGAGCCTCTATCCCTTTACCCACACTGCGATTTACATTACACGCATCTATCATTGCTTTCATATCACTACAAGCCTCAATAAGACCTTCTGGAATTAACACGGTACCATAATTTTTATCCTCTTTTGCTCGCTCTACCACTGCTTTTGCTACTTCTTCTACAATCTCTTTGAGGGTAGTTTTCTTTTTCTGTACCTCTTCGGAAATAAATGCTAGATTTGGCCTTGTTTGAAGAGCACACTCTAAAGTTACATGAGAAGCAGAACGCCCCATCAACTTTACAAAGAACCAATATTTTTTTGCCGATAAAGCGTCTTTATTTAAATTCCCTATCATGGAGCTATACGTTTTAGTGGCAGTATCAAAACCAAAAGATGCTTCTATGCCCTCCCCTTTTAAATCTCCATCAATTGTCTTTGGAATTCCTACAACGCTACAGCGCACTTTTTCTTTTTCAAAATACTTGGCTAAATGATATGCATTGGTATTGGTATCATCGCCGCCAATAAAAACAAGGCCCTGCAATCGATTTTTCTTAACTACTGCTGCTGCCTCTTGCATTTGCTCTTCAGTTTCAATTTTTGTGCGACCTGTTCCAAGAAGGGTAAAGCCGCCCTGGTTTTTTATCGTAGCAATTTCTTCTTCGCCAATTACCAATTGATTATCTGCTAAGAAGCCACCTGCACCATCTAAAAAACCAACAAGAACACTTTCACTATGAATCTCTTTGAGCCCTTTATACATTCCCCACAACACATTTAAGCCACCAGGTGCGGGTCCTCCTGAGAACATCACTCCAACTCGTAGCGGTGGACTATGCTGCGTTTCATGTGCCATCAATTTTAACACATTCCCCTCTTCTTTTAAGTATGCATCTTGCACATTTTTTAGTGATGGAAATACTTCTACTTTAAAGCCAAGTCTCTTTTCTTCCAGCGATGATTTTGTACTCTCTTTTCCCAATGCAAACTCCAAAAAATATAGTCTCTTTTGCAAATAATGGTACTTTCGTTTTTTATTAAAAACAACCTCTTTTGCACACGCAGCAAGGCTCTCTAAAAAAAATATATTTATTCTTTACTTATATTTCATAAAACTTTAGAATTTTCTTTTCTTAAACCCCAAGGAGGAAACATATGGAAGCATTAAAAAGCGCTTGTGCACTACCACAATCTCAACAATTCGGAGTTACTGGTTGTCGCAGTGAAAATTATCTAGCAGGAGCAGCAGCTCTTGTGATTGGAGCAAAAGTTCTACACGTTGCATATAATACATACAAAAGTGAAGGAGCGAAAAAAACAGCTAAAACAGCACTTAAGTGGATTGGTATTACTGCTGCTGTTGCAGTTGGTAGCGCTCTTATTGGAAGAATAACTGTCGGTGTTGCAACATTTGATAGCAACGTAGCTAAATTTGCACCAATCGCAACGATTCTTTTTGCACTAACAATTCTTGGACAAAAAGCACACCAAGCTTACCAAGCAAGAAATGCTTCAGTTGATGATGCTGGTGGTGATGGTGGCTCAGAAGAAGCTACTGGAGCTACTGATGGTCTTGATAATGCATCAGCTATAGCTGATGCTGATGATGGTCAAACAGGTGATGAAGATGGCGACGTTTAATATACGTATGTATATTTTGCATTAGCTCAAGCTAATAAAGCTGCTAGAAATAGCAGCTTTTTTTTTACTTAAATAAAAGGGAAACAACATGACAAATTTTTTACAATTACACAAAGCACGCTCTTATCCCGTAACCACCCCTCTTGCAATTGCTTTTGGCTGCATGATGGTGTGGGAAGGGCAAAAAGAAGTGAGAAAGATCGCGCGCTTTATACAAAAATCCAATGGCGACCAACTACTGGAAAAAACTTGGCAAGTGATGAAGAAAATTCTCTTCGTTACCGCTGCTTTCTTAGCTATCACCTATACCGTTAAATTTTGCAATCCTACCATCTTGAAAGATCCATCTGTGCAAACTGTGATTTATCACACGGTTCTTGCTACAGCAATACCCTACTGGGCTATTGGAGTAAGATAGGACTGAATTTGCTATTTTTCAAATGCTCTGATAAAATACATTTTTTCGGAGTATTTTTAGTCTATGAATATTGAAAGCGAATTTATTGTTGGTATTGACTTTGGATTAAAGCGTACAGGACTTGCCGTTTGTCGCAAAGGAACCTCCTTCTCCCTTCCTGGAGCTACCATACCCACTCAAAAAGATGATATTTCCACCATCAAAAAGATCTTAGACACTTACAATGAGCCCATAGACCGATTTGTCCTAGGTCTTCCCCTGTTTTTGGACGGCAAAGAAAGCGATATGACTCTAAAGGTCAAAACTTTTGGTAAAATCTTGGAAGAATTTACAGGCAAGCCAGTCCATTATGTAGATGAAAGGCTTACCTCAGAGCACTCAGAAGAACTCTTAAAAGAGATAGGATTAAATAGAAAAGAGCGCATTCCATATAAAGATTCCATGGCTGCGCAGCTCATACTTAAGGACTTCCTCTCAATACACTAATTAAAAATGCACTTATCTTTTCTTCATCTTGAAATAAATTTTACATTTTCATAAACTATTGGACTTAATTAGGAGTAACTCATGACCAGCCATACCACATCTTCCCCATTACAAACTGCACTTTTTCTTCCGATATCTATAGCTATAGCATACAAAGGGTGTAAAGTAATACATAGCATTAATAAAAGCAGTTGGGAACAAGCAATAAAAAAAACATGCGATGTTGCTAAGTGCATTATTGTAACATGTATAGCTATACTTTTTATCAAAATTACTTCTCCCTATCTCCCATTCAATCTACAAGCCCTGACTAATTCAATAAAGTTCATTGCCTTTGGTGCCGCAGCGATATACTCCATAACGGAAGTCGTTACCTTAAAATCTCTAGAGAAAATTATTGGTATTGTAGAATTCATGACAGACTAGTTGATTAGAATTGAATTTTTTTGCATTTCTCTCTATATTTAGTACAAGTTTTTTTTAAGATAAGCAAGTACCATATGTAAAAGCTTAACGATGAAGAGCCTTCTTCTATTTTTGAATAAAAAGGAAGTAGGAGTTGCTTTTAATGAGCGATAGCTTATAAACATAGAGTAGAAAATAAAAGGGCTGGTTTTATGTCAGAGAAAGAAAAACTTCCAGAAGGACTTTTTAACGAAAGTGGAAATGAAAAAACTCCTAATCCATGTATCTTAGTAATCTTTGGAGCATCAGGAGACCTTACGGGAAAAAAGCTAATCCCCGCTCTTTATAATCTAATGGATGATGGGCTCTTGCCCGCAAATTTTGTCTGCGTTGGTTTTGCACGAAGAGAAAAAACTCATGAAGAGTTTCGAGCAGAGATGACAGAGCATATCAAAAAATACTCTCGCACCAAAACAGAAGCAAAAGAGCTAGAAGCATTTACCGAAAAACTCTTCTATTTTGCTTCCAACTTTGATGATGATAATGGCTACAAAAATTTAGCCCCTTTCTTAGAAGATCTAGATAAAAAGTATGGAACAATGGGAAACAGAGTCTACTACTTATCTGTACAGCCCACTTACTTCAGCCCTATTACGGAAAAGTTACAGCAAAATGGTCTCATCTATGATGATCACGATGACTCCCGCTTTTCTCGCGTAATTATTGAAAAACCTTTTGGCCGAGATCTTAATTCTGCTCTTGACTTGCAATCTGAAATGACCAAAAACCTTGCTGAAAATCAAATTTACCGAATTGATCACTACCTGGGAAAAGAAACGGTTCAAAACCTGTTAGTCTTCCGCTTTAGCAATGCTATCTTTGAAGGTCTGTGGAATAACCGCTACGTTGATAATATCCAAATTACCGTGGGAGAGAGCATAGGTATTGAAAGTCGAGGGGATTTTTATGAATCAGCAGGACTGGTTCGAGATATCATCCAAAATCACTTGATGCAGGTCTTATCCCTCGTGACAATGGAACCTCCATCATCTTTATCTGCCGATAGCATCCGTGAAGAAAAGGTAAAACTGGTAAGCGCTATTCGCCACTACAAAGAAAATGAGATTGATCAATTTGCTATTCGGGGCCAATACAAAGAAGGCTTTGTAGATGGTGAAGCTGTAAAAGCCTATCGTCAAGAAGAGAAAGTAAATCCTGAGTCCAATGTGGAAACCTTTGCCGCTATGCGTCTATCTATTGACAACTGGCGCTGGGCAGGAGTACCTATTTATATCCGTGCAGGAAAACGCCTTCCAAAAAGAACTACCGAAATATGTGTCATGTTTAAGCGCCCTCCAGGAATTTTATTCAACAAAGATGAATTCAATGCTCCTAACTGCTTTATTTTTCGTATCCAACCAAACGAAGGGATTAGTATTGCCTGTAATAGTAAAGTTCCGGGTACTGCCAATATCATCCAGCCTGTTACGATGGATTTCCAATATGACAACTTCTTTGGAAAAAGTGTCCCTGAAGCCTATGAACGCTTAATTCATGATTGTATTATGGGAGATAACACCTTATTTGCTCATGTAGATGAGTCCATCTACTCTTGGAAATTTATCACTCCAATTATTGAGCGCTGGCAAGAAAAGACTTTTCAAGAAGAAGATTTTTATAATGCAGGATCATGGGGCCCTATCGCTTCGGAGATGCTGCTAAGAAATGAGGGCAGGAAATGGAAAATGGTATAACATCCACCTCCCCTGGTGAGATAGAAAAGACACTCCTTTCTCTTTTTGAACAAGAGCAAAAAACAGGTGTCATCAAAGCTTCCCTATTTAACTTGGTTATCTTTTGTGAAGAAAATGAGCGTGTGGACTATCTTAAATCTCTTTGCATCTCTTTGATCAAAAAATTCCCATGCCGTATCATCTTTATCAAAGAACTACAAAAGCAAGGCGATCATTTAGAAACAAGAGTCTCTGCTCTTAAACCAGAAGGAGAAAATGAGGGTTTTTTCTGCGAATTTATTGAATTTGATGTGAGCTCTTCCTATAAAGAGCGCATTTCTTACCTAGTCACTCCTCACGTGATCCCAGACCTCCCTATCTACCTCCTTTTTTCCAAAGACATCGCCCTGAAAGATACCCCCACTACCTTAAAACTAGATAAACTCCCTTTACGTATCATCTTTGACTCTGAATGTATGGAACACATGAGTGAATTTGCCAAATATATTGATACCATTAAAGAAGAACATACTTCTATTGGAGATTTAAACTGGGCGAGATTTACCCCTTGGAGACGTATGCTTTGTAAAGTGTTTGCCTCTCCAGAAAATCACCAAACGCTTCTAGAAGCAAAAAAGATCCACATCACCTACAATACCCATGCAACCGATAGCTTCCGACATAATAAAATCCAGGCCACCTACATGCAAGGATGGATTGCGGAAAAATTAGGCTGGGAATTTAAAGAGGTCTCCTGTGAAGAAGGCAAGGTACATATTACCTACACCTCCAGTAAAGGAGAACATCTTATCTGTCTAGAAGGGAGCGCTGCAAATGAAGACCTCTATCCTGGAAGACTAACTGGCATAGAAATTAAAAGTGGTCAAAGAGCTATCAACTTCTTAAGAGATGCCACAGCTTATCAACTAATCAAAATTTCTTACTGCAAAAATGATCACTGCGAAGTTGCGATGACTTACCCTATCACCAATGAAGGAACAGGAACTTCTATGTCAGGAGAAATCTATTCAAGAGAGACTAGCAAGGACTTTCTAGCTAGCCTTAAACTAATTGGAAAATTAAACACAGGAATTATTTGCTCATGAGTTTTGAAAGCGCTATGCGAGCCATCATTGTACCAGAAGATCCCGTAGAATTTGCAAAAAGCTTCTTTTTGGAAGCGGCAAAAAAAGCCATCGAAGAACATGGCTCTTTTAGCGTAGCTCTCTCCGGTGGATCTACCCCAAAAGCACTATATGGAAAACTAAAAGAATGCAAAGATAGCCTTGATTGGAGCAAAGTAAAACTCTTTTTTAGCGATGAAAGAACTGTTCCACCTACCGATCAAGATAGCAACTACCATATGGCTATCACCTCTGGTTTTGAAGCACTCCCCATTCCAAAAAATCAGATCTTTCGGATGAAAGGGGAAAGCGACCCTGCAAAAGGAGCCAAAGAATATGAAGAGTTGATCAAAAAAGAAATTCCAGAAGAGCGCTTTGATCTCATCCTCCTTGGTATGGGTGATGATGGCCATACCGCCTCCCTCTTCCCTGGCACCAAAGCTCTCGATGAAACCTCTCGCCTTGTTGTGGAAAACGAAGTTCCACAAAAAAACACGGTGCGGATCACCTTCACTTTCCCGCTGCTAAAAAAAGCGAAAAACATTATGTTTCTAGCGACTGGGGAAGGAAAAAGAGAGATGATTTCCAAAGTCTTTAAAGACATAAACGATACCTACCCCTCCGGTAGAGTAAGGTGTGATCACTCCAAAGTACTATGGGTTCTTGACAAAGCCTCCGCAGCGGATCTCCAAACAAATTAACTCGCCATCAGACTGCTGTCTAGTTCCACATATCACCTATGACTCTACCTTCCTTTTTAGTACAAACCCTCGTATCGCCAAATTTTGTCCTTTCATAACGGCGAAATGCCTTTGGAGTACTATCCCCACCTTTAGCGCTATCACTACTCACTGAGCCCGCCATATCTCTTTCCTCCTTATAGCTCTGCTATAAAATGATCATTCTTGTTCACTCGTAAATAAACTCCTGATGGAATGCCTGGAATAGTAAATATCTTTGCAAGATCAATAATAAGATAACCGCCCGTATCATATTGTATGGCCCTATCAAAAGAGGCTAAATTTATCAAAGCACCTGCTACATCCATTCCTGAAATATGTACACCACGAAGTGTTAGTTCCCACCCATCTATAAAATCTCCAAAATAATAAATTGGAAATGCAGAATGAATCATCATTCCCCCATTTCTATAATAAACCTCTACATAAAAAGAGCTATCTCCATCTCCATTAAAAAGGTACAATCCCCTATTTTCCATCCTACAATAAGGCTCATTACTATTGAAAAATGCTACCAAACGAGCAGGTGGAACAGTAAGAGGAAAAAAAGAAGACGATTTAGATATGGTACCATTATCAAAGGTGCCCACAGCTACACCCGTTAATGGATTTGTATCCAAAAGCACCACTTCACCACTAGCAATATCCGCAGCAGTATAAAAATGTTTTCCTCCCAATCCATCCCCATATACAATATGTTGCATATTCACAACTGGATCTTTGTGAAAAGCACTAACCACCCTTTTTACCCAACGCCCCCCTTCATACATCATTTTATACAAACGAGCTTGTTGCGAAGGACTGCCCGGATCAAAACCAGGGCACATAGCTCGCATTATTCTTCTTGCTACCTGCGTTTGCTTCTCTCTTGTACACCTTCTGAAACGCTTCCGACCAACAAGCTCCCTCATCCTTTCTTCATCAGACTCGCCACAAACATCACCCTCTACATCGGGAGTTTCTTTCTCAAACGTTCTACATACCTTTGGTGTAGAAGTGCGACTTCCACATGATTTAGAATAAGAGCTTGCTCCTTCAGAGGAAGGACTTGTACATTCTGGACCTAATTGCCCTTCATCAAATGGATCCGCATGTTCAAAAAACATTACATCAGCTAAATCAATCACACCTCTTGCTGCTCCTTCTGCCTCACCTCCCATAGGGGAGGCTGTAAACCTTCTCGCTTTTTTATGTTCTCTTGTTCTACAAGGTGACCCATCTGAATCATCACTGGAAAAACCTGAAGTAGAAGAAGCTACACTACCGCTACTTGAAGCCTCTGAAGAAAATCCATCGCTTGAACCTGATCCATCACTTGAACCACAAAACCTTCCCATCATCCTATGACCATCCACTCTAAGCTGATCCAATTGACTCCCATCCATAAAAAACCCCCATTTTAAATTAGCCCGAAGCACTTTACTCTTATATCACATTTATGTTAAGTCAAAATTATGAAAAAATATATAAGGTCTTTCCATACTTCTTCCTACAAATTTATTGATCCCATCACTTAAAATTCATATTTTTCAATATCTTGATTTTCTATATACATATAAACACCAGAAGGCACCCCTGGAATCTCATTCCATTTTGCAAGGTCTACAACCACTCCATCTCGAGTTTCAAACACCAAAGCCTTTTCCATCACTCTTGGATCAACCAAGCTCATGGCTACCATGTCTGTCATAACCGCACCATTTACTGTAAGGGAAAGATCATTAGCGTAGCTTAAACAATGCAAAATAGGAAATGCAGACTGCACAACTAATTCGTTATCACGAAAATATGCCTCCACATAAAAAGATGCTCCCTCTTCTTGCCGATAGAAAAAAAGCGCTCTATTACCCATTCTATATAACGGTGTTGCAGTGGAGAAAAAGTTAATCAAATCTGCTGGAGCTACTGTAGCTGGAAAAAAGGTTGAAAACTTGGCCCTCCCCTCATGCTCAAACCATCCAGTAAAAACTCCTGTTGCATTGTTAATAGTCGTACCCGTGATAGCTCTTCCCACATCTGATGGAGAGCAAAAATGCCAGCCCCCCTTTCCATCAGTAGATGTCAGATGGCTAAAATTAATAAATGGACCAGAACTTTCCGCATAAGCAAATACTGAATGTACCCATCTTCCGCTATTCTTGATCAAGTTTACCACTCGAACATGGATAGGCACTTCATTATAGTCATAACCAGGCACAAGCTGCTGCAAAGCCCTTTGTTTTAAGCTCTCTACCTTTGCGGGCTGACAATCGACATAAGTGGCAGGATCTATAAATGCTGTTACCCTCTCCATCTCCCATCTCATTGCATCAAACTCAGGATCCAAAGGAAAATCAAAAAATGGCCTTGCTCCTCTTGGTGTAGAGCGATTACTACCACTTTCTGTATCAGAATCAGTATCTGTACCAGTATCAGAGTCAGAATCAGAAGAAGAACTTCCCCCCCAGAATCTGCCCACGGGTCTCCCAATAGGACTATGCGCATCCATAAAATACTCCTTTTTTTAAATGGCCGGAAGCACTTTACTCTTATGTCACATTTATGTTAAGTCAAAATTATGGGAAAAACAATAATCCGAGGTTTTTTGGCCATTGCGCCACTTGCTATCACCATTATTTTAATAATGTGGCTATACAACCACTTAGAATATATCTTTGGAGGCCCCATCGATTATTTCTTCCCACAGATCTATTTCCCAGGACTTGGTATTATCGTTGCCATCATCATCCTTTTTATTTTAGGACTTTTGCTCAACCACTGGGTAATCCAGGCTCTTTATGATTGGTTTGAAAGAACCATTAAAAAAGTTCCTTTACTCAAAACTATCTACGTTTCGGTAACAGATCTGATGAGCTTTTTCAATGCAGGAAAAGATAAAAAACAAGATAAAGTAGTCACGGCTACCATCTCTGGAGTAAAATTCATTGGCCTGGTTACAAGAGAGACCTTTGATGACTTACCAAAAGGCATAGGTGGAGAAGAAGATGTGGCTGTCTTTTTTCCTTTTAGCTATCAAATAGGTGGAATGACCGTTATCGTACCAAAGTCGATGGTACAGCCGGTGGACTTTTCTGTGGAAAAAGGCCTTCGCTTTATCGCTACAGGAGGAAGCCCTTCTGGTGGTAGCACTTCTGAAAAAAATAGCTACGATCGCAAATAGTCTCCTTTAAAAAAAAACCTATTCATGTTACTCTCTACGTATTAAAAATTTAGGGGGCTAATAATGAAGACGTTATCTTTTCTTTTGGTTGTATCCGCATCCATTTTTTCTTATGCTAATAATTCCAATATTGACGATATTATTGAAGGATTCAGGGAGAAAACAGAGATCCCAGGAATTTGCGTAAGCGTTACTACCAAAAATACCGTCCTACATAAAAATGCATATGGTTTTAAAGATTTAGAAAATAATCTCCCAGCCACTACTAACACCTTATTTCAAGTGGGTTCTATTTCCAAATCTTTTACTGCTATCCTTACTGCTATCTTGGAAGAAGAAGGATTAGTAAAGTTTGATGATAAGCTTTCCGACCTCATACCCTTTTTTACTCACAATGATGAAATCACCCTTCGCGACTACCTCTCTCACCAAAGTGGATATGGCGCACATGATGCTTTGTGGATCAATAAAAGATACTCTAGAAATGAAATGGTAGAAAAGCTTCGCTTTATCCCACAAGAGCTTCCCCATCGACGAGCCTTTAACTATCAAAATAATGGATACATGCTAGCTGCACATGCCCTAGAATGCGTAACAGGCAAATCTTGGGAAGAGCTCCTTTCGGAAAAGATCCTTTCCCCTTTACACCTTGATAACACCTATTTAGATCTCAAAGATATGCTTGCAAAGCCAGATTTTGCTTACGGGTATTCAGATCATATCCATCCAAATAAGAGACTAAGCTACCTAGACCCACATACCATTGCTCCTGCTGGGGGAATGTGTATGAATATTGAGGACCTAACTACTTGGACCCAATTCCTCTTGAAAAAAGGGGCTGGCCTTGTCTATGAAAATACCTTTGAGGAACTTTGCACTCCTCAAATCTTTACTAATCTCCGATCTCTTTATAATCTAGATAAGTATATCCAGATGGAAGGGTATGGAATGGGATTTTTTGTCATTATCTACCAAGGCTATAAAATCATCTTCCATGCTGGTAACATTGATGGCTTTTCCAGCCTTGTTGCATTTTTACCGGAACAAAATTTTGGTATCTCTATCTTAACCAACAAAGATCACTCCCTCTCCCCTCTATTTATGACAGTTGCAATTTTAGAAGAATACTTTGAACTGGAAAGGTTAAATGGACTAGAAACATATGTAGCCCTTCGAAAGGAACTAAAAAAAGGCGCTATTGCAAAAAAGGAGCTAAGCTTTTCTAGTAGAAAAGCCGATACTGTCCCCACTCATCTCCTTTCCGATTATACTGGAGTATATACCCACCCTGCCTACGGAGAAATGGAGATTAGCTTAGTAGGAAATGATTTAAAAGGAACCTATAATGATATGGTTCTTCCTCTAGAGCATTGGCATCATGGTGTTTTTTCAGCGACAAGCGAGTGCCCCCTTGTTCACTGCCACGGCGTAAAGTTCAACTTCTCTTCTGATTTTGAAGGAGAGATTGATGGAGTTCGAGTTCTTTTTAAGGAGCAAGATGGCCCTATTCATTTTACAAAGAAAGTGAGCGATAAACTAAAAAGTGAAGAATACCTAGACTCTCTTGCTGGAGTCTACCAAACAGGAATTATCGCTAAATATACCACCATCACCATAGAGCGAAGCAACGATCACCTCACCGCAAATGTTGGAGGTAAAGCTAAATTCAAACTCTCTCCAGAAAAAATGCACACCTTTTCAGTAGATAAAACCCAGCGAGGGTGGGAAGGATACATCATCCAATTCCTTCCAAACAATAGTAACGAAGTCGATAGCGTAAAACTCATCACGCCTCACGGAATTACTGTCACTGCAGACAAAAAAGAAAGTAACTAAAATATTGAGAGGGTGCTTATTCATTCCATATGATTGCACCCTCCTCATAATTTACTTCAGAGCAAAAGCTTTAAGTTCTTGGACAAGATTATCTTTATGCAAAATGCCATGTTCTTTAACGACACCTCCTATCTGCTCTAGCCTCTTTGATAAAAGAGTAATTGCATTCGATGTCCCTTCTAAATCTTTGCTTATATTATCGATAAAAAAGATAGCCTTTTTTGTGTCTAAGTCAATGGAGCTATACCTGGAGTCTTTATGATTCCACAGCCAGCAAAGCACCTTTTCCTCATCTGCATACACAATATGCTCATTTTGTACCTCTATCTTTTCTCTCACCCCAAGTGGGCAAAATATTTCCCCTTCAACGCCATACCGCAAAGAAATACTCCCCCCTTTAATCTTATCTAAATCATACCCTCCCATTGGCAAAAGCGTTTCTGCTGAACAACAATTATATAAATCCACCACACTAGAAATATTCCATATTTCTTTCTTTGTAATAACTCGACGCATTAAAGCTTCTATAGAAGATCTATAGGTTTTTGGTTTCACATGAAAATCTTCTCTATAAATATCTCTCCATTTCGCAATTTTGGGATGCAAGACAAAATTACATGAATCTAACTTACCAGAAAAATCCCTCGCTAGTAATGCCTCCTTATATTTTTCCACAATGAAGTTTTTTTCTTCTACTTTGACATCTACTACTAAAAACCCAATACAAAGCTCTGGGTAATTCTCTATTATTTTTTGATCTACCTTCAATTTCATTTTTACCTCCTAAGTTTAACTACTATTTTAATCAGAACCCTGCTATAAGTAAAACTAATAGAATTTATATATCATTAACTAAACTAATACTTCTATATGCTTGACTATAGAGGCCTTGAAGCCCTTTACACCGTTATACTTCTTAATAGCTTTGAAGCAGCTGCTCAAAAACTACACCTTTCCCAATCTGCTATTTCGCAAAGAATTAAAAATTTGGAAAATCAATATGGACATTCGCTTCTTTCTAGATCCAACCCATACAAGCCTACTAAACTAGGAAGTACGCTCTTGCAGCATTTTAGGCAAATTCATCTCCTGGAAACATCTCTTAACTATCAGCTCGAGAAAAGCAAAGAAAAACCCACCTATACCATTGCTTTAAGCAGAGACTGCATGGAAACATGGTTCTTAGACTTTTTACACGCCCATGACATCACTAATGCTCTATTGCTAGATATTATTACAGTAGACCAAGAAAAGACCATAGAATACGTTAAAAGAGGTATGGCTGCTGCATGTATCTCCACTTCAAACAAAAAAAGCCATGGAACAAAGAGTATTTTTTTAGGAGAGATGGAGTACTTACTGGTTGCCACGCCAAAATATCTACAAAAACATTTTTTATCAGATGATCCTAAGTCATTTTTTGAAAATGCCGTAGCCTTAAAATTTGATCAAGAAGATCACCTAATGAATGATTATCTAAAAAAATACTTTCCAAAACAAACAAATAACATAGAGCTAAATTACCA